>DHYT01000064.1 GCA_002415465.1 Desulfobulbaceae bacterium UBA5123 | reverse complement strand
AGCTTCGGCGCCTGCGGCACCTTCTCCTTCGACGCGGTCAAGACCATGACCACCGGCGAGGGCGGGATGGTGGTAACCAACGACGAGACCCTCTGGCGGAACATGAGCGAATACCACGACCACGGCCACGACCATGCGGTCAACCCCGGCGGCCGCGGCGGCGAGGGGCGGAGCTTTGTCGGCTTCAACTTCCGGATGATGGAGCTGCAGGGCGCCATGGGGCTTGCGCAGCTTGCCAAGTTGGACGGGATGATCGCCTCCCAGCGCAAGAACAAGGCGGCGATGAAGGCGGCGGTGGAAAAGTTGCCCGGCGTCACCTTCCGGACCATCCTCGACGAGGCCGGCGACTCGGCGACCTTCCTCGCCTTCATGCTGCCGGATGCGGCAAAGACCCGCAAGGTCAACGAGGTGCTGGGGGCCAACGGCGCCGGCGCGGTCTATTTCGCCGTCAACACCTGGCATTACTACCCCAAGTGGGAGCACCTGCTCGGCGGCAAGACCCTGGCCCAGAACGGCTGGCCGTTCAAGGACCCTGATTCCAAGCGCAAGGTGGTTTACGATCCGGTGGCGCTGCCGCAGTCGGCGGCGATCATGGATCGCACCCTCGTCTATCAGGTGCCGGTGAAGCTTTCCGCCGAGCGGCTGGCGCAGATCACCGCCGCGCTTGCAAAGGCGGCGGCCGCCATCTGATATCTAGGGGCGGATCAGGTAGACGTCGAAACGGCCGGTCTTGCCGGTTATCGCCATGCTGGGCGCGGGGCCGGTGATCGGCTCGGCCTTGATCGGCCGCTTCACCACCACCCGCTCTTTGGCCGTGGCAAGGGCCGCGGCAAGCAGCTTGGGGGCGTCGGCATCGTCGCCCACCAGCATCCGCAGGATACGCATCTCCTTCTTGACCAGGGCGCTCTTGGTCCGGTGCGGGTACATGGGGTCGAGGTAGATGACCTCCGGTCGCTGTTCTGCGGGAATCTCCGTCAAAAGTTTGCAGCTGTCGCCGATCCGGAGTCGGAGCCGATTGTTGATGACGGCGCGGGTTTCTGGGTCGGCTGCGGCCCTTTTGAGGCCGTCGTCGACCAGGGCGCCGATGACCGGCGAGCGTTCGATGAGGGTTACCATGCAGCCGAGGCTTGCCAGCACGAATGCGTCGCGGGCAAGGCCGCCGGTGGCGTCGACCACCGTCGGGCAGCGGTTTCCTTTGAGCCCCACCGCCCTGCCCATTTCCTGCTTGCGGCCGCCGCCGTGCTTGCGGCGGAAGGCCAGGGCGCCGCTGACAAAATCGACAAAAACCGGGCCGGTACCCTTTTCGTCGGTTCGGCGCAGTTCCAGGTGCTCCGGGGTGACGGCGAGGAGCAGGGGGAAGCGCGCCTCCCCGGCAGTGGCCATCGGCAAACCCAGTCGTTCGGCCAGGGCCTCGGCCGCCGCGATGGTGGCCGGCGTCTCAGGGCTTGCCGCCACTGCGATTGCTGCGGTTTCGTGCGTCATCTGAATTTACCACACTCCAGTTGTTTGACGTTTTGCGGGGCGGGTCGATTTCGGGTATAGTCGTGTGAATTTGATCACGCCCTTGGCCGGGCTGTCCATAACCTTTGTTAAGGGTTGACCATAATGGATTTGGAACATAAATCACAACCGAAAGTGGTGGCCATTATTCCGGCCCGATACCACTCCAACCGTTTCGAGGGGAAACCCCTGGCGAAGATTGTCGGCAAGCCGATGATCCAGCATGTCTATGAGCGGGCGGCGGCGGTGCCGCTGCTCTCCAGGGTGGCGGTGGCCACCGATGACGAGCGGATCGCCGCCTGCGTGCGTTCCTTCGGCGGCGAGGTGGTGATGACCCGCCCCGATCACGTCTCGGGCACCGACCGGCTTGCCGAGGCGGCCAGCATCATGGATATCCCGGAGCAGGATGTGGTGGTCAACATCCAGGGCGATCAGCCGCTTTTCCCGGCCGAGGTGGTGTCCCAGGTGGCGACCCCCCTTCTCCAGGACCCGGCCCTGCCCATGTCGACCCTGATCTACAAGATCATCCGGCCCGAGGAGATTCAAGACCCCAATCATGTGAAAACGGTGTTCGATTGCCACGGCATGGCCCTCTATTTTTCCCGCTCACCGATCCCGTTTCAGCGCAACCCCGAGGAGCCCATCGCCCCGACCTACTACAAACATCTCGGTTTTTACGCCTATCGCAAGGGTTTTTTGCTCACCTTTGTCGGGTTGCCGGAGGGCGAGTGGGAGCGGTTTGAGAAGCTGGAGCAGCTTCGCGCCCTGGAGTACGGCTACCGGATCAAGGTGGTGCTCACCGAGCATGATTCGGTGGAGGTGGACACCCCGCAGGATCTGTTGCGGGTGGAAGAGATTATTCGAAGTGGAAGTAAATCGTAATTGTTTGCAAATATTGTTCTTTTCAACATAAACTGTTCAAGGGTGTCAACATGCGTAAAAAACTGACGATTATCGGGGCCGGCAATGTCGGCGCGACCGCCGCGCACTGGGCGGCAAGCCGTGGTCTGGCCGACGTGCTGCTGCTGGACGTGGTGGAAGGCGTTCCCCAGGGCAAGGCGTTGGATCTCTCACAATCCGGGCCGGTGGACGGGTTTTCCGTCGCCGTGACCGGCTCCAACGATTTCGCCGATTCCGCCAACTCCGACGTGGTGATCATCACCGCCGGCCTTGCCCGCAAGCCGGGGATGTCCCGCGACGATCTTTTGGCCAAGAACGTGGCCATCGTCAAGTCCTGCGCCGAGCAGGCGGCCAAGCATTCGCCCAACGCGGTGCTGATCGTGGTCACCAACCCCATCGACGCCATGGTCTATACCGCCTTCAAGGTTTCCGGCTTCCCCAAGGAGCGGGTTATCGGCATGGCCGGGGTACTCGACTCGGCCCGTTACCGGACCTTTCTCGCCCAGGCCCTCAATGTTGCCCCCCGTGATGTCAATGCCCTGGTGATGGGCATCCACGGCGACAACATGCTGCCCTTGGTGCGGCTTGCCAACGTCGCCGGGGTGCCGGTGACCGATCTGCTTTCCGCCGATGAGCTTGCGGCCATCGTCAAGCGTACCCAGCACGGCGGGGCGGAGATTGTCAACCATCTCAAGACCGGCAGCGCCTTCTACACCCCCGGCCTTGCCGCGGTGGAGATGGCCGAGGCGGTGCTCACCGACAGCAAGCGGGTGTTGCCGTGCGCCGCGTACGTCGAGGGCGAGTTCGGATTCTCCGGCTGCTTCCTCGGCGTGCCGGTGGTGATCGGCGACAAGGGCATCGAGCGGATTCTCGAGTTCTCGTTGACCGGCGATGAGAAATCCGCGATGGCCGAATCGGAGGCCGCGGTCAGGAAGCAGATGGCCGCCACCGGCCTGTAACCAGCATCCAGGTGATTATGCTGAAAAGCGACCATCAGAAAACGGTGGCGGCAAGCCTTGCCGGCATGGCCGCCGCCGGGTTCACGCCCCTTGATCTTCTCCCCCAGGCGACCCTGGCGGAGAAGATGATCGAGTTGGCCCTGACCGGTCCGCCGGCCGGGCCGGCCGCGATCACCGCCGGGCTCGCCGAGTTGGCCGAGACCCTGCGGCGGGCGGATGTCGCTGATCTGAAGGTCGTTGTTTTCGGCGGCGGGACCGGGCTTGCCAACGTGATCGGCGGCGATTCCCGGTCGCCGGACTGGCCCCGTTCCCCTTTTCAGGGCTTGAAGGATGTCTTTCCCCGGACCACCGCGGTGGTCTGCGTTACCGACGACGGCGGTTCCACCGGCGAGTTGCTGAAGTATCTGCCCCTCATCGCCCTGGGCGATCTGCGTCATGTGCTGCTGGCCTCCATCCGTTTCGAGCAGCTGGCGGAGCGGTACCATCTTTCCTCCGGGCAGGTGCGGCCGGTGGTCGCCACCCTTCATGCCCTCTTCAACCATCGGTATGCATCCCGCCCGGCGACCGCCGCGGCGCTGCTCGCAGACGGCAATATCGATCTTCGCCTGTTGCCGTCCGGCATGCGCCGGGGGGTGCAGGAGCTGCTCGAGACGTTGTTTGTCGACGAGCGGTTTCATGTCCTTCTCGACCGGCCGAACTGCGTGGGCAATCTTCTGCTTGCCGCGGCCATCTATCAGCAGCTGCCGCCGGTTCCGCTCTCCGCGCCGGTGGATCAGGCCGCGGTGCGGGCCGGACTCCGTTTTCTGGCCGACTGCATCGGGGTTCGTTCCGGGACGGTGCTGCCCTGTACCGCGACCCCCGCCAGGCTGAAGGTGCTTTACGCCAACGGCGTGCTTGTCACCGGCGAGCATAAATCGAGCCTGGCCCGCCGGGGCTGCCCGGTGGATCGGGTATTTGTCGAGTTTGCGGAACCGCCGCGGGTCTTGCCGGAGGTGATGGAGGCCATCGCCGGCGCCGATCTCATCCTCTTTGCGCCGGGCAGTCTTTACACCAGCATCATCCCGGTTTTGCAGGTGCCGGGCATCGCGGAGGCGGTCCGACGCAATGCCCGGGCCATGAAGGTGTTGATCGCCAACCTCTGGGGGCAGAAAGGGGAAACCGATCTGGTTCGCGACGACCCCAACCGGCGGTTTTATGTCTCGGACCTGCTCAACGCCTATCAGCGCAATATCCCCGGCGGCGTCGCCGATCTCTTCCGCGAGGTGGTGGTGCTGGGGCTGCAGGACGTGCCGGGCAATATCCTGCAGAGCTATGCCCTTGAAAACAAGGTGCCCATCTATCTGGATCGGGAGCGGGTGGCCGCGATGGGGTTCACCGTCATTGAGACCAAGGTGTATTCACCCCGTACCCTTATGGAGCGGCATGTCGTGCAGCATGACCCGGCGGCCCTGGCCACGGCCATCAGTACCCTGTGGGTGATCCGGGAGCAGTTGCCGCCTGCGGCGGCGTATGATCTTGCTCCTTGTTGCCCTGTCGCCGCGCCGCTGCTTGATCCGGAGCGGCAGGCGCCGTCGTGTCGTTATGACGAGATCAGGCGCCGGATTGGCGCGTTCACGGCCAACGGGGTCACCGACCAGGTGTTGGATATCCTCTGGCGGCATATCGATATCCCCCTGGCGCATCTCGATTACGTAGGCGGTGTCGATCTTGTCGATACCGAGGTGTGGTGCCGTTCGCAGCGGTGGGATAATATTTTTTCCTTTTACGATCCCGGCGACGGACGGATCAAGATCCGCCAGGACATGCGGGACGATCCGAGCCGGTTTGAAACCGCCTTTCTGGTGGCGCTCGGTCAGTCGCTGCTGGGGAACTATGCGGCGAAGAAGGAGATGCGGCCGGTTGTGCAGGACGGAGAGTCGCTGGGCCATGCCTTTTGTCTGACCCTGCGTGACCCTTTGGCGTTGCGGGGGTTCCTGTCCCTTGAGGAGATCAGGCGTTATCTTCTTCTCGCCAGGATGCGGCAGTCCGCGGAAAACCCGGATATCTTCCTGCGGTTGATCAACGGTCGCGAGGAATTTACCCCGCCGGGACTCCTCTTCGGCCTCACCTACGCCTGGTATCTGGATAATCGGTTTGCCTCCCATGTGGAATACAAGATGGCCATCGCCCGCGTGGAGATCAGTGATCTGGTCCCGGCGCAGGTCAACATGGCGGCACGGCGGCAGGCCTTGACGGAATTCTTTCGGAAGCGCGTCTTTCGCCATGATGCGCCGTTGTTTGACGAGCGAAAAGCCATGGAGACGATGGCAGATTGAGGGGGAGTCCGTATGCGGTTGTCCGAAAGCGCCGACGGCGCCGGCCCGGTTGCCATTCTTGTCCGGGTCGACGGGGATGAAGCGGTTGAGCGGTTGCATCAAGGGCTGATCGAGTTGAGCCGGGTGGAGGAGGTCCGTTGTTGCCGGTATGTCGGCGGATGGCTTCTCACCGCTTGCGGGGTGGCCAATGCCGATCCTGACCCATTGTTGCGAACCGTCGGCGCGGTGGTGGATCAGTTCGATTCCCTGGCCGAGATCATTGATGTGCGGCGTGGGGCAAGTGAGTTGCCGGCCGGGTTGGAGGGGTTCCGGATTTCGGAGCGGTTCATGGTTACGGGCGGGGGCGCGGCGGTTGATGCCTCAACCATCCGCCTTGACGCGGCCCACGTCTTCGGGACCGGCGCGCACGCCAGCACCAGGCTGGCCGTGCAGGCCATGGAGGGGATTGCCGGCCGGGAGGAGGGGTTTCCGGCGCGCATCCTCGATGTCGGAACCGGTTCCGGCATCCTGGCCCTGGTTGCCGCCCGCCTGGGCGCAGCGCAGGTGCTGGGCATCGATATCTGTGAAGAGGCGTTGGCCGTGGCCTGGCGGAACATACTCGCCAACGGCCTTCGCAACCAGGTGAGTGTTGCCTCCACGCCGTTGGCGGGATTGTCGGAGCAATACGGGTTGGTCATCGCCAACGTTACCGCCTCGGTGCTGTTGCGGCTGGCCGATGAGATCGTCGGCCGGTTGCCGGGCGGTGGCTGGCTGATTGTTTCCGGCCTGCAAGGGCGGCAGGGAGAGGAAATGGAAGAGGCGTTGTCCCGTTACGGCTTTCAGACGGTTGCCCGCCACGCGGAGGGGAAATGGCGTTGCCTGACCCTCCGTTATTTCCCAGCTGCCTGACGTTGGGCGCCACTGGCTTTTTGAGAACGAACATCAACGACAAGGGACTCGGGGGGAGTTCCCTGTCGTTGTCCGGCCCGGTCGCGCTGTCTGCGCGCCGGAATTTTCATGCATGGGGTGAGTTGTTTTGCCGGTGAAAAAAACATCCTTTGATGATCTTGTCTCACCTGGGCTGTTGCAGGGGGTGGGCGGCATTGCGCTGGCGACGGCCGGCGGCTTGGCGGTGGGGTCCGGCGCTTGCGAGTCGCTGGCCGAGATGCACTGGTCGGTCGTGATCCTTGCCGCACTGCTGGCGATCGGCGCGATTCACGCCGGGTTTGGGCTGGTGCAGGGGCGGGTTCCCGATTCCGTGGTCGCCAAGCTTGCCGCGCCCATGCTCTGGATGGTTTCCGCCTCTCTGTTGTTCCGGATCGCCTTGCCCTACGCGCCGCAGGCGATCATCCTGCCGGTATTGCTGCTGGGCACCTTCTTCATCATTTTCCCGTTGCGGATTGCGGTCTGGCCCTTGCTGCTGGTTCTGTCCATCGAGGGCGGGCTCTGGCGTCTCGGTTCGCAGGGGCTGGGCGATTTTCTGATCAACGGCGGGGCGTATGTCGGCGCAAGCCTCGGTTTTCTTCTTTTTGCCGACAGCAGGGCGTATTGCCGGCGCCGCCTGGAACAGGTGGTTGCCGAACGGCGGGAGGCGCGGGCCGGCGAGTATGCCAGGGATCTTGGTTTTGATGAGCCGCCGCTGGCTGTTGCCGATATCGTTGCCGCTGGCGACGAGGCGGTTGGCGACAGCATTTCCACGGTGGAAACCGTTGTCCGGTCATTTGAGCTGCAGCTTGAAATTATCCGCAGTGCCTTGTCCTTGCGGAGCGCGGCGCTGTTCTGGCCCGACGCCGCCGGCACCGGCTACAAGCTGCGAGCGATGGCCGGGGAGCGGCGCGCGGTAACGGGCGGCCCTTTTCCGCGTGGGGCGGGCATTTTCGGCATCCTGCAGCGCAGCGGCAAGGAAGTGGCCATGGCCGGGCTGTCTGATTTCGGCGGCCTGCCTTATTATGCCGGCCGTCAGGATGTCGGGGCGGTGTTTGCGATTGTGGTTGACGACGACGCCTTTCCAGCGGACAGCGAGCGTTACGGCGTGCTCTGCGTGGATCGTGTCGAAAAGGACGCCTGGCAGCCGGGGGAATTGGAATTCTTGCGGGTGGCTGCCGGCAAGCTTGGTCTGGATGTGGCCATGGGGCGGCGGTTGTGTGAGATGGATCGTGAGCGGGCCGTCATCGCCCAGGTGGTGGTGGGGTTGCGTGAACTGAACGGGGTGCTTGATCTTGCCTCTGCCTTCGAGGCCACCATCAGCACGGTGCGGGGGGTGCTGGCGGCCGAGTTTGTCGCCATCTCCTTGCGGGAAGGGGAGTGCCATCGCATTGCCAGGGCCGAAGGGCTGGGCGCCGAGGGGCTTGTGGATCAGGTTTTCTGCAAGGATGACGGACTGGTCGGGCAGGCGATGGCCAGGAACCGGGTTATCCCCACCAACGGCGTTAATCGTGCCGCCGCCCCTATTTTCAGCAACGTCAAGCGGGTGGCCGATTTTCAATCGCTGCTCATTGTGCCGCTGCGCAAGGAGGATGGCGAATCCATCGGCGCATTGGTGGTGGCGGCCCGGCCGGCCGGGGTGTTCAGCCAGCAGGGACGGCAGATTCTGGAGCTGATCGCCACCCAGGTGGCGGTCAAGATCGATCTGGCCCGCGCCCATGAAAAAATAAATCGCCTGGCCACCACCGACGGCCTTACCGGTCTTGCCAATCACCGGACCTTTCAGCACGGCTTCGACGTCATGCTCCAGCGCGCGGAACGGCAGCGGCGGCCGCTCTGCCTGCTGCTCTGCGACATCGATCATTTCAAGGGGGTTAACGATACCTTCGGGCATCCCTTTGGCGACCTGGTTCTGAAGCAGGTTGCGGGGGTGCTGGCCGAGTCGGTCCGGCAGGTGGATCTCGCCGCCCGCTATGGCGGGGGGGGAATTGGCCTTTTCCCGGGGGGGTTGGGTAAAAAAAGGGGGCCCCCGCCGGGGGGGGGGGGGTGGGGGAAGGGGGGGGGGNNTCCTGGAGGATTGCGATAAAAAGGGCGGCCACCGGCTGGCGGAGCGGATTCGGCAGACGGTGGGGGCGTTGCCGTTATCCTGCGACAGGGTGACGGTGGCCGTCACCCTGTCCGTAGGTCTGGCGAGTTACCCCGAAGACGGGGCAGTGAAGCAGGATTTGATCGCCAGGGCGGATCAGTCGTTGTATCGCGCCAAGAAAGAGGGCCGCAACCGTACCGTTGCCTGGTCCTCGGCGCGGCGGGAGGCATGATGCTTCCGGGGCGCACCGCGGTGTCGTTTATCGGCAGTACTCCTGAATCTCGGGCGCCTGCCGCTCAAGGCAGTTGACCAGCGTTTCCTTTTCCGCCGGGGTTAATTGCGCCCCGTGGCCGATCATGTTGCTGATCGTGCGTTCCCATCCCTTTCTGTTCTTTCGCCCCAGCTTCTGGCAAATTCTCGTGGCATGATGACAGACCACGCAGTGCGTGTTCAGGATCGCGGTGCAGGGGGTCGGGTTGTTGCCCGCGGTCGCATAGCGGGTCGGGCTCGCGGGGCGGGTATCTTCGGCCAGGCGAAGGGGTGCGGCCGCCGGGGAATCCGTTTTGGCGGCCGCTGGCGGCGTTTCCGAATCGTTGGCGCATCCGGCGAGTATCGTCATGCACACGATTGCCGCTGTCAACGTGATGGTCTTTAAGTGCATGTGTTCTCCCTATGGTTGATGGCGGCGATCGAGAATCCGCGCGGCCCAGATCCTTGCCTGCGCATGGATGACGGACATTTTTTTCGGGTCGAGGCCGTGGCCGGCGAGAAACTTCTCCATCTTCGGCCAATCGCCATTGTCGATATCAACAGCCAGGGTCAGCCATTCATGGGCCTGGTTCGCTTCGCCGCACAGGGCGTTCTTGATTTCCAGGGGCAGGGGCATGTCGGTCATGATCTCTTGCATGCTGAGGCCAAGCAGGGTGTCGAGATTGGAAAAGAGCCCTAGCAGAAACATGGTTTCGTTTTGATAGGGCGGGACGGTGAGGTTTTTGGCGGTCATTTCGAGAAAACGGCCGCGGCTCACGGCGATAAAAACCTGTTCCTGCGCCCGTTGCCGGAGATCGAGGTCGGAGAGCAGGATGACCGCCAGCCACTGACGCAGGGCATCGCCGCCCAGAAGGGTGATCGCCTGGGTGATGGATTGGATTTTTTGGCGCAGGGCATAGAATGAAGAGTTGATATGCTTCAGGAGTCGATAGCTGAGAGAGATATCGTTGGCGATGATGCCGGCCAGCTTCTTCACCTCGAAATCTTCATCCGCCAGTTCCTGCATCAGTTGCATCTTGCCGATATTCTCGGTGGAAATCTTCCGCCCGCTGATGAGTTCGGGTTTGCTGAAGAAGTAGCCCTGGAAGAAGGAGAAGCCGAGGCTCCGTGTCAGTTGGTAGGTCTGCCGGTCTTCAATCTTTTCCGCCAGGAGCCGGCATGGGTATCGGTTCAGTTGTTGGGCGATGCGGATGATTTCCGGCGGGCTGAGGCCGATAACGTCTATTTTGACGATGTCGGCGATTTCAAGAAATGGTTCGAAGCCCGGCGCGCCGACGAAATCGTCCAGGGCAAGCAGATAGCCGTCAGCCTTCATCTTGAGGCAGGCGGAGATAATCTCGGGTTCCGGTTGAACCGTTTCGAGTATTTCAACGATACAGATGTCGCTGGGCAGCGAGAGCGCGGTCTGTTGCAACAGCAGTTCGGGAGGGAAATTGATCAGGAATTTTTTCTCCTGCTCGACCCCGACGGTGGCGATGGAGAATCCGTCGGCGATGACCTTGGCGGTGGCGACCACCTGATCCGCCACCTGGGCGTAGCTGGCGCGGTCGCTGTGCCGGAAGAGGAGTTCGTATCCCCAGATCGTATCATCAACCGCGAAGATCGGCTGTCGGGCGACAAAGATCGGTTGGTACGGCAACACCGGTTCTGTGATGGTAAGCGTCATCAATGGGTTGGGATAGCTTCGGCTATACCCCCTCCAGGTATTCCAGGGTGGTGGCGACATGCCTCTCGATGGCGTTGTGAACGCGTTCTTCCATGTCCACGAACTGCACCCCCAGCCGGATTTTGTTCTTAAGTTTTTCCACCTGTCGAATCAAGCCTTTGGTGTAAAGCTGTTCTTCGTTGCCCGGCAGATAAAGGGCGCAGAATATCTCGCTTTGGGCGGCAAGGCCGGCAAAGGCCGATTCCTGTGCCGGCGTAGCGATGACTATCCGGCAACCGCTCTTGCTGATATCGGTCAGTTTGCCTTGCATTTCCTGGCCGTCCTTGAAAATGGCGACGGGCTGGAAACATGGGATACGGTCGTCCTGGCGCAGGTTGAGCGTTTCAAAGCATTCGGGATGATCTATAAAGATGATGGGCCAGGGCTTGGTAATGGTTGCGGCAACGGTTGAGCTGAAGCCGAAGACCAGGCTTCCGGAGATATAGCGAACGGTGATCCGGTCGTTGGCCGTTAAACCTGAGTTTCTTTGCTGTTCCGGGCGATGGACAAGGAGGTATTTATTTTTTATCAGGCCGATGAAGGTGGTCTGGAATCGCGTCCCTTGGTCGATGGCGTGGATCACGATCTCGGCGCCGACGGGGATGGCGATATCCGACCGGCAGACGCGCTGTACCCGGGATATGTCGATTCTCGTAATCTTCTCGTCGTGCTTGATGCTCATGGGGTCGTGGGCCCTGGGTGTTGTATGCACTGGGGGCGAAGAAACATGTTGTGGTATTTTATAGAATAACCACGGCCAAAACAAGAACTGAATGCTTCAATATCCTGTTATGGTCGTGGTGTTCAGGTCCGGCCGGGAGATTGGTGTGCCCCCGTTGTCGGTATGAGGCGGGTTCAGTTGGTGGGGCCGTCGTCGTCGGTGTCGAATACGGCGACCCGGTTGACGGTGTGCAGAATGGCCACCTTCAGGTCGTCCGAGGCATCGAGAAATTGAACCCCCATGCCCTGATCCCTCCCGTTGCCCTTTCGGTTGGTCCACATGACCATGGCTTTCACGGCAATATCATGCAGGTCGCCGATGCTGAAAATGAGGGTCTGGGTCGTTCCGACCGGCGGCGGATTGGGGGTGGCGATAAACATCCCGTCAACGGAGATGTCCCTGCTGAGTGAGATGATGTAGTCGTCGTCGTGGACAACGTTGACCTCAACCTGAGCCGGGATGCGCGGTGTGCGTCTTCTCTCCTGTGAGGTCATGGCGACTCCTTGGGTGCTGGTGATGGTCGGTGCGTACGTTTGCTTGCAATGATTCTCACTCATCCGTACGGATTGTTATGACATGGTAGTAAACTCCATCTTCCATGTCAACGCATGGGAAGGGGGCGGGCATCATTTCCCGTGGCCCGGTCAGGCTGCCGACGGCAAGCGGACAATGACCGTTGTCTGGCCTGCAATCGAGCAGTCCAGGTCAATGGAGCCGCGGAGGGTTCGGGCGATCAGGGCGGCCGAATAGGTGCCCAGGCCGGTGCCGCTTTTCTTGCCGGCGGTGGCGTATTTGTCAAAGAAGCTGTCGCGAATCTCTTCCGGAACCGCGCCGTGGTTGTGAATGCTGATGGCGACCTCGCCGCTGCTGTCAAGGGATGTCGTGACGGTTATCGGTTGCTCCGGGGGGGAGGCTTCCCGGGCGTTTTTGAGTAAATTGGAAAACATGGAGTAGCACAGCAGCTTCTCCCCCATGATCCGCGACGGGGCGGGGTGTTTCNNCGGATCGCTCCTGGTCGGCCGTTTCGCCGATGATCGTGTTCAGGATGTCGTTGATTTCCAGAGGCATGGGCTGCAGTTGATAGCTGCCGACCTCCATTTTGTAGAGATCGAGGGAGAGATTGATCATGTCGAGCATCCGGTAGCCGGATATCTCGATCATCCGGAGTAGCTCCTTCTGCTTGTCGGTGATGTTCTCCTGGCGGATGAGCAGGGAGGGAATGCCGATGATGCCGTTGAGGGGCGACTTGAGGTCGTGGCGGGGGATGCGCTCGCTGTTCTC
>DHYT01000047.1 GCA_002415465.1 Desulfobulbaceae bacterium UBA5123 | reverse complement strand
GCCGTGGGGGCGATGTACGATGACGGCTTCGGCAACAGCGTTTCGGCCAGTGGCGCGGCGTACCTGTTCAGTTTTGACGACACTTCTTTCAGCGGCGGCAGCCTGGCCGGCACCATGGGCTACGGCTACACCGGCGGCAACAACGTGAATGTTTCGGCCCTTGAGGAAGGCGACTATTTCGGTTCGGCAGTTTCTCTAAACGGAGCCGGCGATCGACTGGCGGTGGGGACAACTGGCGATGATGGCTTTGGCAACAGTTCCGTGGCCAGCGGCGCGGTGCATCTCTTTACTTTTGCCGATACGAATTTCAGCGGGGCCAGTCTGGCCGGTACTATCGGTTTCGGGTTTACCGGCGGCAATAATGTGGATATATCAACACTGGACGCCTCAACCTATTTAGGCACCTCAATCTCCCTAAACGGTGCCGGTGACCGGCTGGCCATAGGCAACCGAAACGATGACGGCTTTGACAACAGCAGATCTGGCAGCGGCGCGGTGTATCTCTTCAGCTTTACGGATACCAACTTTAGCGGCGGTACCCTGACCGGCACCATCGGTTATGGCTACAACGGCGCCAACGATGTAGATATCACAAACCTGGAACAAGACGACGCTTTTGGTTCTTCAGTCTCTCTGAACGGCGCTGGCGATCGCCTGGTTGTTGGCGCGGTTGGCGATGCCGGTTTTGACAACAGCAGATCATACAGCGGTGCGGCTTATCTAATCAGTTTTACGGATACGAATTTTAGCGGCGGCAGCTTGGTCGGGACCATGGGTTACGGATATCCCGGTGCTAATGATGTGAATGTGTCAGAGCTTGAAACCTCAGACTTTTTCGGCTCTTCCGTCTCCATCAACGATTTCGGCAATCGACTGGCCGTGGGTGCGTACCGGGATGACGGCTTTGCCAACAATCTGGCCGACAGCGGCGCGGTACGCTTATTCAGCTTTTCAGATGCAAATTTCAACACCGGCAACCTGGTCGGTACTATCGGCTACGGCTATATCGGCACCAACGATGTGAATGTCACAACGCTAGGAACCACAGATATGTTTGGCGAGTCGATCTCCCTGAACGGCGGCGGTGATCAGCTGGCTGTCGGCACGGAATTTGATGATGGATTCGACAATAGCAGAACTGACAGCGGCGTCGCGTATCTTTTCTCCTTTGCGGATGAGAACTTTAGCGGCGGCAGCCAGACCGGCACCATTGGCTATGGGTACAGCGGCGGCCAAAGCGTGAACGTTGCCACGTTAGAAAGCAGCGACTATTTCGGCGCATCGGTTTCCCTGAACAGCAATGGCGACCGGCTGGCTGTGGGCGCGTATGGCGACGATGGCTTTGGCAACAGCCTCTTCAATAGCGGTGCGACCTATCTCTTTGCCTGGTCGGCCGGCGATTCGCTCGCCGACAACGACGCCTTTGCCGAAAACCCTGACGCCAGCGTCACCTTCACCCCGGCCACCCTCACTAACGTGCTCAATGCCGGTAGCAACGTTATTCTCCAGGCCAACAACGACATTACCGTCAACAGCGCCGTCACTACCGTGGGTACCGGTGGGGCAGGCACGGGCGGTGATCTCGACATGGCGGCAGGGCGAAGCATCCTGGTCAATGCCGACATCAACCTCGACGGCGGGTCGCTCACCCTGGTGGCGGACGAATCGGAGGCCAACGGCGTGATCTTGGCCTACCGCGATGCCGGCACCGCCACCATTGATACGGAAGGCGTAAGCCTCACCGCCGGCGCGGTAAGCATGACCAACAACAGTGGGCCGATCCAGGTGGGGAATATCACTGCCGGGGCGGTAAGCCTGACTACTCCGGGGGCGATCACCATCTTCGGCACGGTGGACAACAGCGGCGGCACCACCACCCTGGACGGCGCGGCCAATCTGAGCGGCGGCATCCTGAAGAACACCACCCTGTCGAGCATCGGCGCCACTCGCACGTTGTCCAGCAGTAACGGCATTCTGGACAACGTGACCATCGGCAGCGACCTGAGTATCCTCAACCACCTCTTTATTCGCAATGGCCTTACCCTGGGCGACGGGGTGACCGTGTCCAAGAATGCTTATACCTGGTACTTCGACGGGATCGGCGCGGCCGCCGGCACCGTGCACCACCTGGCCAGCCTCGGGGCCTCGACCATCCTCAATTACGGTCAAGGCCTCGCCCTGAACGCCGACAGCGCCAATCAGGTTCTGCAGATCGACAGCGGCGTTACCTTCCAGGGCTACGGAAATCCGTATATTACGAATTTTTACGATTACGACTGTGTCAACAATGGCACGATCATCGCCAACACCGCCGGGCAGACCTTGTACTTCCGCCCGGACACGTTCACCAACAACGGCACGATGAAGGTCACGGCAGGGACGCTGATCATCGGCAAACATCAGTATGACAATAATGGTGGCAGTTGGAGCAACCCCGGCCAGATCATCGTTGAGGGGGGTACCCTGAACCTGTTCGGCACGTTCTCGGCGGCCGACATCACCGGGGCCTCCCATTACACCCGCACCGGCGGCATTGTCGAACTGTCGGGCGTGATGGACAACACCGGCAACACCCTGGACATCGGCAGTGCGGGGGTGTTCGGACCGGGCGGGCTGTATAGGCTCGATGGCGGTACGATCAAGTACGGCACGCTGGTGAACACCGACGCCACCCCCACCCTGCTCTCCAGATCCGGCCGCTTGGACGGCGTGACCATCGGCAGCAACCTGACCGTCAACTATGACGATGCCTACTTATACATCAACCACGGCCTCACCCTGGCTGACGGCATAACGGTGAACAAGGGGGTAAACACTTGGGTTTTCGACGGCTATTACCCCTCCGAGCCAGCCGGCACCGTGCATCACCTGTCCACCCTGGGCTCCTCAACCCTCACCAGTCCGGGCGGCTCGATTATGATCATGGCTACCTCCAGCCAGACACTCCAGATCGATAGTGGCGTTACCGTGCAGGGGTACGGCAATATGTACGAGTACTGGGCTGCCGGCAGTTCCATCATCAACGCCGGCGCCATCGATGCCAACACGGCGGGACAGACCTTCTCCATNNGGCGGGGCTCGTCAACCAGGGCAACATCAATCCCGGCGGCACCGGATCGATTGGGACACTGACCGTTGCCGGCGACCTGCAATTCGACACCGGTTCCGTTCTCAGCATCGAGATGGGCGGCTCTGCGGCCGGTGCGTTCGACCGGATTAATGTGACCGGGAATATCACCATGTCCGGGGCGCTCCAGGCCGTTTTGCTGGCCGACTATACCCCTTTGGCTGCCGATGTCTTTCCTTTCCTGATCATGGGCGGCACGGCAAGCGGCGCCTTCAGCTCGGCAAGCCTGCCGGCGGATTTCAATTTGAGCTACAATGCTGCGGCCGGTGAAGCGGCCCGGCTTGCTTACGAGCCTGAGCCTCCCACGGTGACCGAGCCTGAGCCTCCCTCGGAGACCGAACCCGAGCCAGCACCGGTTTCAGCGGAGCTGGACGATTCGGTTATCGAGACGGTGGACACCATCCAGATCGTGGTGGCCGGTGATATCGCGGTGTCTAACGAGATCACCCAGTTGGACGACGGTATGCTGTCGTCCAGTCAGGCCTCGGAACAACCCGCTGCTTCGTCTGAGCCAAATGCCGAGACCAGCAATAACGGCAATGATGATGACGATGAGGAAGGTGTTGCAGAAGGTGTGTCCCTTGCCTCATCCACCCAGGACCGTCCCTTGGCTAAACAACCGATCTTCGATCTCGCCGGCGGCGGGGTTGCCGGGCAGAACGTGGTGTGTAAATGATGAATACCAAAAGGATTTCCCTTGCCTTGCCGGGCTTTTGGCGACTCATCCTGATCATGCTTCTGGCCCTGGCGCTGTTCCCACTCTCTCCCTCCCAGGTGGCCATGGCGGCGGAGCCCGCCGGCAAGGTTGACGCCGTGATCGGTAACGTTACGGTGGCCGGGGCCGACGGCGCCATTCGCGTTCTTGCCAAGGATGCCCCGGTTTTCAGCGGCGACATCATCAGCACCGGCCCTAACTCCAAGGTGCGCATCCTTTTCAGCGATAACGCCATAATCTTTCTGCGGCCCGCCACCCGTTTTGTGATCGACTCCTACAGACACACCGGCAATGTGCAACAGGATGAAAGTATCTTTTCCCTGGTTAAGGGCGGTTTTCGAGCCGTCACCGGTGCCATCGGCCATGCCAATAAGGACAAGGTCAGGATCGAAACCCCGGTGGCCACCATCGGCATCAGGGGGACCGACCATGAGGGTCGGTTTTGTGCCGGCGACTGCCTCGATCTCACCAACATCGGGGTTTCCGCCCCGCCGGACGGGCTTTATACCTCCACCAACGTCGGTCGAACCGTTGTCGGGAGCAAGCTGTTCGGTGCCGGCCAGTACGGCTTCACCTCGTCGAGCCGGATTACCGTTCACCTGCCCGAGCCGCCGCCGATTTTGGTGAAGGACCCGATGTTACGGGAAGGGTTGTTGTCTATGAGCGATGCGGAAGATCAGGGCCAGGATGCCGCCCCGGCCGCGGAAGAAGGGAAGGCTCAGGAGGAGAGACCGGTTCGGCAAGAAACCGGCGAGCAGGAACAACAACCGGAGAAAACCGTCCAAGCAACGCAGGCTGAGCAAGGGGAGCCGGCTGAGCCGGAGGGCGAGGACGGATTCGAGATTCCGGCAAAGCCTCTCACCACCCAGGCGGTGCAGTGCCGATAACGGCGGCCGCCGGGTCGTTTTCAGCCCTTCGGGCGGCAGGCCAAGAATGCGCTTGGCCTTAATCTTCCAGCCGTAACCCGAGGATCGGCTCGCCTTTCTCGGCCTCGCCGGAGAGGAGGACGATGTCCACCCGCCGGTTTTTGGCCCGGCCGTCCGCGCTGGCGTTGTCGGCGATGGGGCGGTACTCGCCGTAGCCGGTGGCCGAAAGCCTGGTGGCTGGGATGTGGAGGTTGTCGACCAGATAGTGGACGATGGCGTTGGCGCGGGCGGTGGACAATTCCCAGTTTGACGGAAAGTTTCTGGAAACCGGGACGTTGTCGGTGTGGCCCTCGATGCGGAGGGCATTGGCATAGCCCTTGATCGACCGGCCGACATCCTCGAGAAGGGACTGGGAGGAGGGGCGGACAGCGGCGCTTCCCGAATCAAAGAATCCCGCTTCCTTGAGGCTGATCACCAGTCCCCGTCTGTTGACGGTGAGTTTGACCTTGTCCTGGTCGCCCTTGGCAACCAGGACGCTCGTGATCTCCTCCTTGATGCGGCCGAACTCGTCGCCCTGGGCATAGCGTTGGCTTGGGTCTTCTCCCTCGGGCGCCGCCTCCGGTATGGACTCGGAGATTTTGCCAAGGTCGGTGGCGGGTACGACACTGGGGACTATCGGCCCGCCCAGTTTGCTGTAGCCGAAGGATTCGCGCACCGAGGCGGTCACCTCCTCCGCCTTTTGTTTGTCCACCTGGGACATGGCATAGAGGGTGACGAAAACGGCGAAGAGAAGGGTGATGAAGTCGGCGTAGGAAACCAGCCACCGTTCCAGATTCGGTTCCTTCTCGTGTTTATTCTTCTTCCGCATTGGTTCATCTATCCCTTTCCCAGGCCATTGCGGGCATCATTCATTCGCCAGTATCTGGTGGCGGTAGCCGTGGAGTTTTTCGATAATGAGTCTGGGGTTCTCTCCCTGCTGGACGGAGAGCAGCCCTTGAAAGGCGATCTCCTTGACCAAGAGTTGTTCCTTCAATCTTTTCTTCAGCTTGGTGCTTATCGGGATACAGACGATGTTGGCGGTCATCAGGCCATAGATGGTGGCCACGAAGGCGACGGCGATGCCGGCGCCCAGGCTTGCGGTATCGGAGAGATTGCTCATGACGTGAATCAGGCCGAGTACGGCGCCGATGATGCCGATGGTGNNCCGTCCACCAGCAGGGTGAGCGCCTTGTTGATGAACCGGTCCCTGATGGTTTTCCGTTCTGCTTCAAGGGCCAGCAGGCCCTCGCGACGCGCCTTCTCGGCGAACCCGGCAACCAGCTTGATGGTTGTCTCGGGGTCGTATTCCTTAAAAAAGAGGGTGGTCTTGGCGGTGCGCAAGGCGTTGAGGACCGTCTTCATCGGGAATGAGACCAGGGTGGCGCCGCTGGTGCCGCCGACGACAATGAGGGCGGCGGTGGGCTGGATAAGGGCGCTGATGTGGCCGCCCTCAAGGACTTGGCCGCCGATGACGGCGCCGAAGCCGATGATCAGGCCGAGAAGGGTGGCGATGTCCATGGTAGGTTCACAGGGTGGGGAAGGAGAGAGGGGGGATGCGTCATACGTCCGTTGCGCCAGGGGCGCCTTGCCTTCAAGCTGGTGAAGAGTATAGATGATCGAACATCATCTACTATGCCACACCGTCCGGGGCGGCGCAAGATGGTGAAATAAAAATAATTTCGGTGCGTTAGGGAATCGACCGCCGGCTGCCGTCCATCAAGGGAAACGGGGCGACTCATGGCCCCAGGTCGAGTGAAATACCCCAAAAAAATTCAAGGGGCTTGCTGGCGGTGGTCGTGACGGCTCCGTCCAGGAAACGGCGAAGGGGCGCGTCATCTTTTATGGTAAGGGTTGATCGCCAAGGGGCTGCTGCTTATAGTATCCTCCGTGCGGATATGTTCGGGGCTGTTGGCCTGATGGATTTGAGAATGGCGTGAGCGGGGAGGTGGATCATGGAAATCAACGGAACCAGCGGCGGCGTCGCGACCTATGCCTTGAAGAAGGCGCTTGAGGCGCCAGAGGCCGTGATGGCTGTGGTGCGGGATGCCGGCAGCGGGACGGCAGGGCAAAGCCTTGCCGTGAAACGCCCCGAGATCAGCCAGGGCGGGCGTGCGGCGGCGACCGGCAAGGGAACGATTGTTGATGTCGTGGCCTGAAGGGAAGCCGGCGCGGCAGGCCCTGATGTTCTTGACCTGTTTTGAGGAGCGTTTTTAATGCAGATCTGGGTCGATGCCGACNNGATACCTTGTTGACGTTCTGCCCGCCGGCACCCTGCGCTCGGATCGCGGTGATGACGACTTCTTCGGGCGGGATGGTGAAACGGGGACGCATGCGGGTGGCCGGGGGTGAATCGTACTGCCATTGTAGTGCTCCGCCAGAAACCACGCCGTCATGAAAATCTGGGTCGATGCCGACGCCTGCCCCATCGCCATCAAGGAGATGCTCTATCGCGCCGCCGAGCGGCGGCGGGTGGTGGTGACGCTGGTCGCCAATCAGTTCCTGCGGGTGCCGCCCTCTTGCTATATCAAAACCAAGCGGGTGGCGGCCGGCTTCAATGTGGCCGACGACCAGATCGTGGCCTGCATCAATGCCGGCGATCTGGTCGTCACCGCCGACATCCCCCTGGCCGCGGCGGCGATCAAAAAGGGGGCGCAGGCCCTCAATCCGCGCGGTGATCTCTACAGCGCGGAGACCATCGCCGAGCGGTTGAGCATGCGCAACTTCATGGACGAGTTGCGGTCGGGCGGCATCGACACCGGCGGGCCGGCGCCCATGACGCCGCGTCATCGGCAAAACTTTGCCAATCAACTGGACCGCATTCTCGCCGCCAGCGGCAAGCCTTGATGCTACCCCATTACCTGCGCTGGCTGATTGACCAGGATGCCGGCCAGGGCCGCGCGCAGTTCCTGCAGATTATAGGGTTTGGGGGCCACGGCGCAGAAACCGTATCGGCGGAAGTCGGCCATGATCGGGTCGTTGGCGTAGCCGCTTGAGACCACCGCCTTGACGGTGGGGTCGATGGCGAGCAACCGTTCGATTGTTTCCTTGCCGCCCATCCCCCCGCGAATGGTGAGATCAATCAGGACCGCCTCAAAGGGGTTGCCTGCCATCAACGCCTTCCGGTACAGGTCAATGGCCTCGCGGCCGTCACTGGCCACCTCGGTCTCGCAGCCCAGGTGCTGCAGCATCTCGCAGGCGATGCGCTGCACCATCTCCTCGTCATCCATGACCAGAACCCTTCCCCCGACGATCTGTTGCTGCATCTTGGTTCCCTCCATTAATGGTGTCGTGCCGGTGGCGGCCGGCAGATAGATCGAAAAAGAGGCGCCGCGGCCGGGTTCGGACGTGACGGTGATCAGGCCGTCGTGCTTTTTGATGATCGAGTAGCAGATCGACAGGCCGAGGCCGGAACCCGATTTCTTGTTGGTAAAATAGGGATCGAAGATCTTGGTCAGATGCTTCCTGGCAATGCCGATGCCATGGTCGGTTACCGTGATCCGTACATACGCGCCCGGCGGCAGTGAGGGGATTTCCCGGCCGGTGAGGGCGATATTTTTTGCGGAGACGGAGATCTCGCCGCCGGTCGGCATCGCCTGGGCGCCGTTGAGCACCAGATTCTGGATCACCTGGCTCAGTTGGCCCTCGTCCACCTCGATGGCGTGGAGGTCGTCGGCCAGCCGGAACTGGCATTTGACGTTCGACCCCCGCAGCGGGAAGGTGCCGGAATCCCGAATCAACTCGGTGATGGTGGTCTTTTTCTTGATCGGGGCGCCGCCTTTGGCAAAGGTGAGCAGTTGCTGGGTCAACCCCCTGGCCCGCAGGGTCGCCTTCTCGGTGTCGTTGAGGTGGGCCATGGCCTTGTCGTTGGGCTGAAGATAAAGCTTGGCCACCGAGATGTTGCCGAGGACGGCGGTGAGCAGGTTGTTGAAGTCGTGGGCGATGCCGCCGGCGAGTTGACCCACGGCTTCCATCTTCTGGGCCTGCCGGAGCTGCGTCTCC
>DHYT01000191.1 GCA_002415465.1 Desulfobulbaceae bacterium UBA5123 | reverse complement strand
TTGTCGATGGCGTCCCCATCCCCTTGAATGCCTTCGTGGAGGGCTTTCTGCGGCGGTCGCTCATCGGCATGACCTCTTCCCTCAAGGGCTGCCGGAATCCCAAGCATATCACCATCAGCATCACGGACGATCACGCCGATGGTTGATGATGTCACCGGCGTGATCCTGGCGGGCGGGGCAAGCAGCCGCTTCGGCAGCAACAAGGCGCTGGCCAGCCATGACGGCAGGCCGCTGATCAGTCATGCCGCCGACACCCTGGAGCATCTCTTCGCGCAACGGCTGCTGGTTACCAACACGCCGGAGACCTATGCATTTCTGGGCTGGCCGTCGGTTGCGGACCGGTTCCGGGGGGCCGGGCCGCTGGCGGGGATCCACGCGGCGCTCGGCGCTATTGCCACCGAGCGCGCCTTTGTCACCGGTTGCGACATGCCGTTTCTGAGTGAATCGCTCGTCCGGCGGCTGGCGGAACTCGCCGTTGGCGACTGCGACGTGGTGGTGCCGTGCCCCGGTGGCCGTCCCGAGCCTCTGTACGCCGTGTACCGGCGGCGCTGTCTGCCCACCATCGAGGCGCATCTGCGCCGCGACGAACGGAAGATCGGCCTGATCTTTGCGTCCCTCAAGGTTCGCCGGTTGGAGGAGGATGAACTGCTGGCGATGTTGCCCGATCTCGGCACCTTTCTCAACGTCAACCGCCCGACCGATCTGCCTGGCCCACGGCGGGGTTGAGCGGCAAAGCCTTTGCCGGGAGGCTCAGAAGAGGTCCATGCAGACGATTTTCTCGGTGGGATAGTCAAAGGTTGCGTCAAGGGAAAAGCTGTCGATTCTGCGGCGCAGGATCTCCTTGGCCTCCAATTCACGGTTGACGATGATCTCTTTCTCGATGCGGGTGAGCATCAGGACATCGTGCCAGCCGCGGATGGACAGCTGCGCGCCGTCGTTCAGGTTGACCGCGCGCAACCGCATCGTCAGGGGCGGGGAGATGGCCGCCAGTTGCTCGGTTGCCGCCGTCAGTTTGGTGCGCAGCTGCTTCTTGGCGGAAATAAGGTTCAGGAAGGCCAGGGTGTTGCCGACGCCAAGGTCGGAGAGGGCGTTGTTGAGCCTGATCGCCAGTTGTTCCTCTTCCTCGGGGGGACAAAGGCCGTAGGCCTGTTCTCCCTCGGCGATTGTTCTGAGGAGGGTGCGGTGGTCGGTGCCGGGGGCGTTGTTTTGCTTGTGCACCTGCCGCAGGAGTCCTTGGCGGATCTCCTCGGCCAGATCCTTCATCTGTCGCTGCAGGGCGAGCTGCTCGCTGGCGATGCGCCGGCGGTCGGCGAAGAGATCGGCGCCGCTGACGATCGTTCCGTTGTGGCGGGCAAGATCGTTGCCGAGCACTATCATGGAATGGCCCAAAAAACGGACACCGGTGGCGCAGAAGCCGTGTCGCGCCCGGCAGGTGGAGTTGATCATCGAGCTCAGGGCGTCCCCCTTGCCGATGATGATCCGCGGGGCGCGCAGCACGCTGGTCTGGACGGCATTGGCGATCTTGATCGTGTCATGGGCCGCCACCAGTTTTCCCTCGGCGTTCACCATCAGGGCGTTGATGTTGCCGGCCACCACCTCGCCGTAGATGGTTTCCCTGACGTTGACGGTGCCGGTGGTCCGCACCGTAAAGGCGCGACCCACGGAATCCACCGTCGTGTCTTCGACTTCAAGCTCCGAGGCGTGGCCGTTGGCGCCCTTGATCGCGACATGGCCCCCCTCGCGGAGCCCCACCTCCCGTACCTGCACCGACTCCCGCACGTCGATGGCGCAGAGCGTGCCATCCTGGTCGTACACCGGTACGGCCACGCCGGTCCGGTCGGCGACCAGCTGGAATCTGCCGGGCGTCAGCAGCTTCTTGCGGATGCCTTTGCCGATCTTGACCTGGCAGGGCATCCCGCTTCTGGGCTTGATGGGATGCCCCAGGCAGTCGATGCCGGGTATTCCCCGTACCCCGCTGTTGTCGATCATTACCAGGGGTTCACCTTCCTTGGCCGGGGCGAACTTGCCGGTGAGGTAGTGGTTGACGGTTTCGCGTTCCGCCACCTCCCTGGGCCGGGTGTGCTTGACGTACTCGCCGATCTCTTTCATGGTGCCGTCCCGCCCGGCTTGGGCGGCAACGCCCTTGACGCGGATCTGGACATCGTCGAGGGAGATGTCGATGGTGACTTTCCGTTGTTGGTCGCGGTTGTCGGCCATGACCATGAATTCATATCTTCCCCTGGCGTCCTCCTCGCCGCGTCTACCCCTGGCGAAAACCGCCCCGGCAACCTCGCCGATCTCCTGCATGAGGTCGGCGTTGCCTGCCTCGCGCTCCCTGGTGTTGTCGATGCGGAGCACGCTGAACTCTTGCCGGATGTTTTCGAGGATCAGGTCAAGGATGGCGTCGTGGGGGGAGGGCGCGCGGCGGATTGCCGCGAGCTGTTCCGCATCGTCGAGTCGTCGGGGTCCGGCAAGGATGCTGGTTCTGGACAGATCGTCGTTGTTGTCGGCGGCGGGGATGTTAGTGATGGGATCCGTGGGCATGGCATTCCTGCGGCAAGAGATGTTGAGTTTATGCCCGGCTTGTTCTGTCAGATTGATTGTAAACCAATGCCGTTCTCTCGTCAAACGGAAGAAATGCTTGGTGGGCGGGGCATTCCGGTTGGCAATCGTCACGCCGCGATTGCCAACCGGATGTTGACAGGGTGAAGCCTGTATTTTTATAACTGTATGATTGTACAAGAGAAAAAGCAGGTGAAGGGTGTTCCTGTCCGGCCTAGGCGTAGGGCCTAGGCCGGACAGGAACACGGCCGGGGCCGGAAGGAATCTTGTATACTTTTGGGCGGCTTGCGATAAACGGCTGGCATCAGAGCCATTTGCGCAGGGTATTGCGGAGCTGCTCGGCGGTGAACGGCTTGCTCAGATAGTCGTCCATGCCGGCGGCAAGGCAGGTGGCGCGGGCATCCTCCATGGCATTGGCGGTGAGGGCGATGATCGGCACATGCTGCCCGGCGGGGTTCTTTTTTTCGTGATCGCGGATGGCGCGGGTGGCGGCGTAGCCGTCCATGTGCGGCATCAGGCAATCCATCAGGATCAGGTCGAAGTCGGCGCCGGAGCAGGCGGCGGCCAGTGCCTCCTCTCCGTCGGTGGCCACCTCGACCCGACAGCCGAGTTCCTCAAGGAAGCTGATCGTTACCTGCTGGTTGATGTAGTTATCCTCGGCCACCAGGATCCGGCCGGTTACGGTCAGCGGGACGGGCGGCGGCTCATCCTCGGCGCAGGGGACCGGTTCGGGGTCATTGCCGGCGGCGCAGGTGATGCATCTGTGCAGGTCGGCCTGGCGGATTGGTTTGTGCAGGAAATATTCGCCCCCGGCTTCCCGTGCCCGGCCCAAATCCTCATCGCTCCAGGCGTTGGCAACCATGATCAGGCGGATGTCGGCGATGGCCGGGTCGGCTTTGAAGCGGGCGGCAAGCGCAAAGCCGTCGGATGGTTGCAGATGGGTCGGCAGAATGGCGAGTGTGTAGGGTTGGTCGGCGGCAGCGGCTTCGCGGGCGGCGGCCAATGCCTCTTCGGCGTTAGCGGCGCTATTGGCCTGGAGCCCCCATTTGTGCATTTCGGCGAGCAGTGAGTTTCGGGCGGTGGCGCTTGCCTCGACAATCAGCACGCGGAGGTCCGTCGGGTTGGTGAGCGGGCTTGCCGGCCGCTTGCTTCCCGGCGCGACGTTTTCAAAAACGGCGGCGAAGCGGAAGGTGCTGCCCTGCCCGAGCGTGCTTTCGAGGTTGAGGTCGCCGCCCATCAGCGCCACCAGTTTTTGGGAAATGCTTAAGCCAAGACCGGTCCCGCCGTATTTGCGGGTTGTCGAGCCGTCGGCCTGGGCAAAGGATTCGAAGATGCATTTCTGCTTGTCCGCCGGGATGCCCATCCCGGTATCGCTGACGGCAAAGGCGATGCGGCTCTCTTTTTCGTTGGTCTCCGCCAGTTCGAGGCGGATGCTCACCTCCCCCCGTTCGGTGAACTTGATGGCGTTGCCCACCAGATTGATCAACACCTGCCGCAACCGGTCGGGATCGCCCTTGAGTTCGCATGGCAGGTCCGGCGGGAACGCCTGGGTGAGTTCGAGGCCCTTGCCGCTGGCCTGTTCCATCAGCAGGGAGGTCACATCCTCGACCACCTCGCGTGGGTTGAAGACGATCTGCTCCAGGTTGAGCTTTCCGGCCTCGATTTTGGAAAAGTCGAGGATGTCGTTGATGATCGACAGCAATGACCGCGCCGAGCGGATGATGCCGTCCGCATAGCGGTGCTGCTGCGGGGAAAGCTTGGTGCCCATGAGCAGTTCGCCCAGGCCCAGGACGCCGTTCATCGGCGTCCGGATCTCATGACTCATGTTGGCGAGAAATTCCGATTTTGTCCGGCTCGCCTCTTCCGCCCGCTCCTTGGCGGTTTCAAGGCTGGCAACGGTGTACGCCAGCCGGCGGTTGGCATCGGCGAGTTCCGTGGTCCGCGTGGCAACTTTCTGTTCAAGGTCAAGGTTGTAGTGGGAAAGCGCCTCGTCGCGGATGCCGATCTGCTCAAGCATGTTGTTGAAGCCATCCACCAGGGAGCCCAGTTCGTCTTCGCCCGTCTTGCGCGCGCGGGCGCGATAGTTCTGTTCCTCGGTGATGCGGGAGATGGTTTCCTTGATCGCCGAGATGGGGGCGGAGATCAGTTTTTGCAGGCCGGAGGAGATGAGGAAGGCGAGGCCGAGGGAGAGCAGGGTGATGACGGCGGTGATGGCCAGGTAATGGTTGCGTTTGCGGGCGAGCGCGGCAAGGTCGTAAACCAGATGGATGGTGCCGATGGTGTTGCCGTCGATGATGATGGGCTGACTGAATTGCAGCCGCCCTTCCTTCTCCCGGAAGCAGCATTTCTTGTCCGAGGGGATGGCGGAGGCGGGAAAGGATGCGGTAAAGGGCTGTCCCGCGAAATCTGAATGGATGGCGATGTCACGCGCGGAATCCGCGGTGTAGCGGGCGAAATCGGTGCCGTCCGGACTGTGGATGCAGGCGCCCAGGATCCATGGGTTGGTGCGCAGGGTGGCCAACGTTTCCCGGGCGCCGGCCGGATCGTTGAAGGCGAGGGCCGCGGCGCTGTTCAGGCCGATGATGTCGGCAATGGCGGAGAGTTCGGCCAGGGTTTCGTTGCGTTTTTCACGTATTTCAAAGGTGGTGAAGGCGGTGGCGGCCAGGATGAGGGCGATGGCGACGGTGGCCATCATCAGCGTGGTCAGCTTGTGCCGAATCGGAATATCTCTGAAGGGAGGCAGTTGTATCATCGGGTACTCTCTGGTGCTGCCTGGCCGACCAGGGTGGCGATTTTGAGGAGATTGGCGCGCAGTTGCAGGCCGGCGGACCGGACTGAATTCGTATTAAGAATCAGTTTGTACTTAGCGTCAACCTTTTTGAGTTGGATCATGCCGCCCTCGGCGGCGAAGTTATCCATGTCAGAAATCGTCAGCGTCGGTTGCCCCTGGGTCAAGAGGAGGATCTGCCGCAGGCGGCGGTGTTCGGAACCCGAAATATAGAGAAGGTGACAGCCGCGCGGGTCGCCGCCGTCGCCCAGTCGGATTATCTGCAGCCGCCGCTGGTTGATGAAGGTTCCGTCAAGATCGTCAAGGATTGCTCCGAAGCAATCCTCGCCAAAGATGCCCAAGACAATGTCCTGCCGTGAGTCGGCAAACGCTGCGGGCGGCCAGGTTGTGAAGCGGATGAAGTTGAGGATGTACGCGGCCTGGACCTGGTATTCGCTCAGCGCCTTGCCCCTGGCCTGGGCCGTGGACGCACCCGCACCCATCGTCGCCTGCCAGAGCAGCATCGCCGCCAGCAGGACGAGCGGTTTGGCGAGTTGTTGGCGGCGGCGTGGGTGGCGCATGGGCAGTGTCCGTTGTTGGGCGGGTTAAGGGTTAAAAATGGTATGCGAACTGGGCGCGGATGGCGCGGCCGGGTTGCGGGATGTCGAAATACACATCCTGGCCGGTGGCCGGGTCGTAGTGATAATGCTCCCCGCCGCCGGATTGCAAGAGNNTGTTCAGCGAGAGCTCGATGGCGGTTAAGAATTTACCGGAGGTCAGCGACAGGTTGCACAGGGTGGAAGCGGCAAGGCGCTTGCCGGTTGCGGAGGAGGTGCGGTGGCCGAGATAGCGGAGCTCCGGCGACAGGTACAAGCGTTGTTCCCAGAGCGGCAAGGAGATGCCGGCGGCGGCCTGCACGGCGGGCGAGTTGTCAAGGGAGGCGTCGGTGTCGAGATTCTTAGCCGCGGTGCAGGCAAGGCTTGCGTAGGCGCTGAGACCGTTGTCGCCGCTGGCCTCAAGGTGCAGTTCGACGCCGTCGCTGCGGATCGTGCCGCTGTTGTTCCGGTACTGCAGGCTGCCGCCGACGTTTTCCTGGCCGATCAGGTTTTCCAGTTCGAAACGGAAAAGGCTGGTGGTCAGCTTGACCAGGCGGCCGAGGTTCCGCTCGCAGACAACCTCCCAGGTTTTGATTGTTTCTGGTTTGAGTCCGGTGTTGCTGATCATGACGATGCCGTCGTCGTAGTTGCGCTCGTAATCGTTGGGGGCGCGAAACGCCTCGCCGTAGAGCAATTTCAGGGTAGTGGCCAGGGATGGCGAGTAGAGCAGGGCGGCGCGGGGGCTGGTTTGCTCCCCGACGGTGGAATAGTGGTCGGTGCGCAGGCCGCCGAGGAGCCGGAGGGTGGCGGTGAGGGCGTATTCGCCCTGCAGATACACGGAGCGGGTGTCGTAGTCGTTGTCGGCGTCGGCGGTGTCGAGGTTCAGGGCATAGTTGGGCGCGGCATCGTAGTTGCGCTGTCTGAGTTCATAGACGTCCGTATACTCAAGGCCGGTGATCAGGGTAAGCTCGGTGAGCGGGGTGAAGGCGTAGCGGATCTCGCCGCCCCACTGCTTGTCGGAGCCGCTGTCCTTGTTGAGGATGCGGGCGCCGTCCCATCCGCCGTTTTCGTGGTAGGGGTAATCGCCGTGATATTCGTAGGCGTCGTGGGAGATGCGGGCGAAGATGCGGCCGTTTCTGGCCGGGTCGAGTTCGCGTTCGATGCTGGCGTCCAGCATGGTGTATTTGTCGCTGGTGTAGGCCGCCGGATCGTTAAAGGCGGTGTCCCAGGCGGCGGAGGGAACGTTCTTGTCGCGGGAGCTTTGCGTGAAATGGAGCCGGATGTCTCGGAAAGAGAGATTCAGGTATCCCTTATAGGCGGCTTCGCCGTCGACATCCTGCGCCAGGCCGTTGCGAAAGGCGGGTTGGTCGATTTCCTGGAAATAGACGCCCTGTTCGCCATCGGCGCCCAGGCCGGAAACGGCGCCGGCCAGCATCAGGCCGCTGGCGAAGAGTTTGCCGTATTCCAGATGCCCTTTCCGCTGGTGGTTGCTGCCGAGTTCCGCCAGCAGTCGGCCGCCGTTCATGTCCGAGCCCTGGCGGGTAATGACGTTGACCACCGCGAAAAGCGCGTTGCTGCCCCACAGGGACGAACCCGGCCCCTTGACGATCTCGATCCGTTCGATGCTTTCGACGTCGACGGGGAACCCTTCGTCCATGCTGGCCTGGTCATACATGGCGCAGTTGGTGCGGTGACCGTCGACGAGCAAGAGAATTCTGGTATTGTAATCGCCGGGCAGGCTGAAGCCGCGGACGCCCAGGTAAGAGTAGTTGCGATCCGAGGAACCGGTCATGCCGCTCACCCGGCCGAGGGCCTCGCCAAGGGTTCGATAGCCGTAGCGGCGAATCTGCTCGCGGGTGATGACGCTGGCGGCGGCGGCAACCTGCGAGATGCCTTGTTCCTTCTTTGAAGCGGTGACGATGGTGATCTCGCTCAAGTCCTCAAGCCCGATCTGGTCAAGGTGCGTGTTTGTCACGGCCTGCCCGGCCAGGGCGGGAGAAAGAGAGGAGAGGCTGACGATGATCAGGATCGAAAACGGCAGGAATGCCGGCAGGAACGGTTTCTTCATCACTGCTCCTTGGGGTGCGGAGGGTGGCGGTGGCCCGGGATCGCGGGAAACGGAAATGGTCATCACCGAATGGTTATTAAATCTGCGAATAGGAATTTTTTCAAGAATTAAAAGGGGGCGGCTTTATTCTTGGCGGGTGTTGCGCTTGCCGGATAAATAGATCCTAAAGAGATGAAGCCGCCTCGGTGGCGTAAGGGAAAGAAAGGGGGGGAGAGAGTGCATGCGGTTTGACGTGTTGCTGGCGGCGGCCAACGGGTTGCCGGCCAAGGGGTTCCGGCGGTGGGTGTTCGCGGACGGGATGGCGTTCGGCGCCGAACGCCAATGGTGGGGCGGGCGGGCGCGCCGCGCCGTCCCCCACGAGGGGGTTGATTTCTGCCTGTATGAAACCGCCACCGGCGGCCTGGGGGAGCTGGCGGCGGGAAGCCTGGCGCCGGCCGCCATGGCGGGCGTGGTGGCCCACAGCCATGCCGATTTTCTCGGGCGGAGCGTGTGGCTGCGGCATGCGGTCGCCGGGGCAGGGGACCGTTGTCTGTATTCGGTTTACGGGCATCTGGCCCCGGACAGTTTTGTCGCCCCAGGGGAGGAGGTGGCGGCCGGGGCGATCATCGGCGTTGTCGCGGCACCCGCTCGCGCCGGCAGCACGATCATGCCGCATCTGCATCTTACCGTGGCCTGGGTCGCCAACACGGTCGCGCCGGAAAATCTCGACTGGTCGCTGGTGCAAAACCGGGAGCTGGTGGAACTTCTCGACCCCCTTTCCTTGTAATTGAGGGGGCCGCCCGGATCTCTTTTCAACAGGTTATCAACACCTTGTCGGCAGGCAATGCACAGGGATTCAAGCGGTTGCCAACAGGGTTATCAACAGCCTGTCAACAGCTTGGGCAGGGGTTGTCAACAGCTGCGCGAGCCTTGGGCGGCCTTCCGTGGGGGCATCGGGGCGGAAGCGGTGGCGGTTGCCGGGAGAGGGGAGGGTCAGCCGCGGTCCTTGATCTCCCAGATGGTCATCATCAGGGCGATGAAGGGGGCAAAGACGGCGGTGGTGATAAAGGTGGCCTGCCGTTGAAACCACTGGTTCTCAAAGATCTTGGCGATGCTTGAGTCGGCGGCGCCGGAGGTGAAGGTGTTGACGGCGACAAAGGAGACCAGGGCCAGGGTGATCAGGATGGTTTCGGTGATCAGGATGTTTTTGGCGAAGATGCGCACCCCGTCCAGGAAAAGCTTGCCCCAGATCATGCGTTGAACGATCTTTTTGGTCGCCGCCAGCGACGGCCCCATTTTTTCCAGTTCCTTCAGGGCGGCGCGGTATGTTTCGCCGGTGCGGCGGTTCGCCAGCTTCTTGATCAGCTGGATCGTCTCGGACATCTTTTCCAGCTCGGCGGTGAAGTCCCGGAAGAAGGTCTTGTAGGGATACCGCTTCCAGAAATGGCTGAAGCCCTGCCACTGGGATTCCGCCTGCCCCACCTGCTTGTCGAGTTCCTCGAGTTTTTTGTCGCGGATTTGATGGCAGGTATAATAGATGGATTGGGAATGCTGCACCACGTCGAGGAGATCGTAATAGCTTCGGCGTTCATACTGCTTTTCAAGGGCGGCCATGGCCTCGTTGTTTTCCTGTAGCTCCGGGGCGTCGTCGTCCAGCCAGAAACGGAGTTCGTCGCAACCGGCGCGCGCCTTGTTCAGGTTGTCGATGGCGTCCTGGTGGAGGATGTGGAGCCGCGAGGCGAGCATGTCTTCCACCAGGGTGTGGATCGGCAGCAGGGTCGGGTCCATGAGCATGGTCATGAAGTATTGCTTGTCGATGCCGGCGAGCGCCCGCAGCTCCTGGAAGGTCTGCTCGCCCTGGCCGGTGCGGACATGGAACTGCACCTTGGCGTAACGGGCGTCCTCGCAGTCCTGCTTGAGGTTGAAGGTGTTGTTGAGCGCCTGCTCCGCCTTCCATTTGTCGCCGGTGAGCAGGCAGTAGCGGGCCAGCAGGAGGTTGATGTAGATCTTTTCGACCTCCTCCGAGGCGAGGTTGACCGCCCGTTGCAGATAGGTCTGCAGATCGTTGTCCCGTTTTTGTTCAAGGGCCCAGAGGGCAAGTCCGACGGTGGCGTAAAAATGTTTGCCGTCGCGTTTGGCGATTTCGTCGGAAAAAAGCCTCTCCGCCTGCTCGTACTGCCCCACCCGCAGGCAGTCGAGGCCGAGGTGGAGGTTCCGGTTGTCGAGGCTTTTGGCGGAGCGGCCCTGCAGGTCGTCCCACTTGCGGTAGAAACCGAAGGCCAGCATGTTGAGAAAGCGCAACTGGTAGAGCTTGAACAGGTCGAAATAGGCGATGAAGACGAGCAGGGCCGGTTTCTTGCGGATATGGGAAGGCTTGATGCCGCCGGCCAGGGCGGTGGCGATCTTGTCCTGCTTGGCGATAACCTCCTTGTAGATTTCGCTCAGCTCGGCAAACGGCAGATAGCCGACGTCATTGATGCCCTCCATGTCCATGCTCAGCAGCTTGCTGGGGCAGTAACCGGGCAGGTGGTTGGTCATGCCGCAATAAAAGCATTCCTTCTGCTTGCCAAGGACGGCAAGTTCCCGATAGGGGAAGAGGTTGGTTCGTTCCTTGTTGCCGTCCGCAAAAGAGAGGCGGAACAACCCCATCCCCTCGCGTTCGATGGTGAGGGGCGGCAGTTCCTTGCCTTTCATCATCTCTTCCCATTTGAGCTGCAGGGGGCGGGTGATGTAGAGCGTTTCCTGGCGCAGGAAGTCCCAGATACTGGCCGAGCGGTCGCGGAGGGTGGCGGAGTGTTCGTCCTTCTTGTCGAAGTGGATGACGAGTTGGATCGGCAGCGAGCCCAGCGACTCGGGATTCCAGTTGTACTCCTTCTTGATGTCGGCGAGGATGGCCGGCAGCGACAGCATGATGTCGGCGGGGTGGGAGTAGTTGATGAGCAGTAACTCCTCGCTGCTGCCTTCCGCCTCGCGGCCGCGTTGGAGGAGTTGGTTGCGGAGGGTGTCGAGGAAGAAAAGCCATTTGCCTTCCAGCAGTCGTCGCCCCTGGTGGGGCAGGGTGTGGATGGCAAGCAGAATGGGATGGATCTCCGCCATGGTTCAGCCTTGTCGGGTGGTCGGGGTTGGGTAGGGGGTCATGCCAACTTTAACAGCAGTTCCTTGGCTTCCTTGTTGGCCGGATCGACGCGGATGACGCGTGTCGCCCACTTGTCGGTGCGCATGGGCATTTTAAGATCTAGATAGATGTACGCCAACTCCAGCATGATTTCAATATCCTCGCCGGTTTTTTCCAGGGCCTCCTCCAGAATCCTGACCGCTTCGTTGTTGAGACCGGCCCGACGGTAGGTCAACCCGAGATTTTTCTTGAGATAGAACCGCTCCGGGTCGTCACGCAGGATTTCTTCATACGCCTTGATGCCCATCTCGTAAAGACCGTTCTGCCCGCACGCCTCGGCCACGTCCTCTTTGAGGTCGATGTCGTCGTTGTTGTTGCGGAGGACCAGTTTCAGAACCTTTTCCGCCTCCTTGAGCCGGTTCTGCTTGAGGAGCAGCTTGGAAAAGTTGATTGCCCGGTCGGAGTGGCGGGGGCTGATCTCCATGGCGGTGGCAAAGTGTTCGCACGCCTTGGGGATGTCGCCGGCCTTGTAGTAGATCTGGCCCAGGTAGTGGTACGAGGTGACGTCGAGGCGGTTGAGCTCGATGGCGTTCAGGAAGTAACGGAGGGCGCTCTTGAAGTCGCCCTTCTTGACCGACAGTCGGCCGAGTTCGCGCAACGGCCGCGATGAATTCGGATTGGCGGCCGATGCTTTCTTGGCTTCCTCCATGGCGCCGTCGACATCGCCTTTTTCCTCAAGATCCCTGGCGTTTTTCATGTGCAGGGTGAGCGGCGAGGGGTTGACGGCCTGGTAGAGCAGTTCGTTGATCTTCTGTTCCAGCGAGGCGGTGACGAACGGTTTGGTCATGTAGGCGTCGACGTCGTGTTCGGCCGCCTCCGCGACCACCTCCTGGTTGGCCTCGGCGGTGATCATCAGAAAGGGGATGTCGCGGTATTTGCGATTGCCGCGCAGGCGGAACAGCAGTTCGGTGCCGGTCATATAGGGCATCTTGTAGTCGGAGATGATGAA
>DHYT01000226.1:19740-20102 GCA_002415465.1 Desulfobulbaceae bacterium UBA5123 | reverse complement strand
GGAAAGCGAGCCGGGCAAGGGCTCCACCTTCTTCTTCACCGTCATGCTCAAGCATCTGGCAACGGCAACCGCGCCGGCATCGCCCCTGCCGGAAACCATGCGCGATCTGAAAATCCTGATCGCCGACGCCAACCCCGACAGCCGCGCCACCCTGGCCAAAACCCTCGGCGCCTGGGGCTTTGCGCCGGCCACCGCCGTGCCCGGCGAGGACGCCCTCTCGCAACTGCGCAAGGCGCAAGGCGAAGCCCCTTTCCACCTGCTGCTGCTCGATACCATCCTCCCCCCCCGCGCCAACCTCGATTTCGCCAGAGCCGTCCGCGACGACACGCGGTTGCGCCACCTGCCGATCCTGCTGATGACCG
>DHYT01000226.1:17569-19583 GCA_002415465.1 Desulfobulbaceae bacterium UBA5123 | reverse complement strand
ATGGACGTGCAGATGCCGGAGATGGACGGCCATGAAGCCACCAGGCGGATCAGAACCGAACTGGGGCTGCGCGACCTGCCGATTATCGCCATGACGGCCGGCGCCATGATCGGCGACCGCGAAAAATGCCTCGAGGCCGGGATGAACGATTACCTGAGCAAGCCCATCGACTGCGCGCTGCTACAGGCCTGTCTGCGGAAATTTCTCGGCCGGCCGCCTGCCTGCACGACCGAGCCATCGGACGCAAGCGCCTTGCCGCCTGGGATCCCGGCCGCCATGCCGGGTCTTGAAATCGCCAAGACCCTCGTCCGGATGGAAAACGACTGGGAGCTGTATATCTCGACCATTATCGAATTTCCCTCTTTCTACGGCGACAGCCCGGAACAGCTTGCAAAGGCCCTGGCCGAGGAGGATTATGATGCCGCCCGGCGCCTTGCCCACACCCTCAAGGGCCTGGGGGCCACCTTCGGCATGGAGGCGGTGCACGCCACCGCGCTCGCCGTCGAGACGATGCTCAAGGAGGGGCAGGCCATTGCCGCCATCCTGCCCCGGATCGAGCTATTACGGGAGCAACTGCGCGAGGTCGAGGCCGCCATCGGAGAGCTTGTCCGGCTGACGCCGGCCGAAATGCTGCCGCCGGATGAGAACCTTGCCGCCACAACGTCGTAACCCGCGACGCACATCCACCGCAGAACCGGACGATCGCCATGCCGACAACCTCCCCCGCCCCGCCGACCACCCTCAACCGGATGATCGACGAAAGCTGTCAACGCTTCGCCCCCCTGCCGGCGCTGGCCATGGCCATGGGCAAGCCGCTTTCCTACGGCGAACTGCACGAAAAAATCATCCAGGCCAGCGGTCTCCTGCAGGATTTCGCCGTCCGCGCGGGCGACCGGGTCGCCATCCTCGCCGACAACTCTCCGGAATGGGTCATCGTCTACTTTGCCGCCGTTCGGCTGGGCGGGGTCGTCGTGCCCATGCTGCCGGATTTCCTGGCCCCGGACATCCACCACATCCTGCGGGAAACCGAGGCGAAACTGCTCTTCATCTCCGCTCGTCAGTTGCCCAAGGTGGAGGAGTTTCAAGACAACAGCCTCAAAAATATCATCTCCCTCGACGCCACCGAAGTCGCCGACCAGACCGTGCCGTCGCTGGCCGGGCTGCTTGCGCAAAAGCCCCGCTTCTCCCTGAAGATCCTGACCAGGGTCAGAAAGGCGTCGGATCGGATCAAGGCCCGCGACGCGGCGGCAATCATCTACACCTCCGGCACCTCCGGCCACTCCAAGGCGGTCATCCTGAGCCACGGCAACCTCACCGCCAATGCCGCGGCCACCTCGCATCTGGCGGCCATAGACGCGGGCTGGACCTTTCTCTCGCTGCTGCCCCTGGCCCACGCCTATGCCTTTACCGTCAACGGCCTGGTGCCGCTCTGCCACGGCGGCCGAATCGTTTTCGCCGGCAAGCCGCCCACCCCGACCATGCTGGAGCGCATCTGCAAGGCGGAAAAACCAGCCGTGATCTGCCTTGTCCCCTTGATCATCGAAAAGATCTACAAAAAGCGGATCCTGCCGCGCCTTGAAGGCAATCCCATCCTCAAAACGGCGATCAAGCTGCCCGCTCTCAAGACCGTCGTCTACCGCCAGATGGGCAAGCGGCTGTTGCGCGTTCTCGGCGGCGGGGTCCGGCTGCTGGCCATCGGCGGCGCGGCCCTGAACCTCGAAACGGAGAGATTCCTTCATCGGGCCGCCATCCCCTACGCGGTGGGCTACGGGCTCACCGAGGCCTCGCCGGTTCTATCCGGCGGCCCGGTCAACGATCGGACCATTGCGGTGGGTTCGGCCGGCAAGCCGCTGCCGGGGGTCTCCATCAGGATCGTCCCCGCTGTCCCCGGCGCCGCCGTCGGGGAAATCCACGCCCGAGGCGATAACATCATGCAGGGATACTTCAACGACCCGAATGCCACCGCCCAGGCCCTTGACGCCGACGGCTGGCTCGCCACCGGCGACCTGGGCTA
>DHYT01000226.1:0-17551 GCA_002415465.1 Desulfobulbaceae bacterium UBA5123 | reverse complement strand
GCCAACGGGGAAAACATCTACCCGGAGAGCATTGAAGACAAGCTGAACGCCCTCTCCCACGTCGCCGAATCCCTGCTCATCGCCAACAATGACCGCCTGGAGGCGTTGATCTATCCCGACTACGACCTGATCGATCTGGAAACCGTCGGCAAGAATCCGGCCCAGAAACGCCAGCACATCGGCAATATCCTGAAAACGATCCAAAAAACCGTCAACAGCCAGGTGCCGCCCTTTGCCCGGATAGCCACCGTCACCGAACGGCGGGAGCCGTTTTCCAAAACCGCCACCAACAAGATAAAACGGTACCTCTACCAGCCCGGCGCCAACGGTGACTGACCGGCATGCAGGCATCCCGGATGCACCAGATTCGACAGGCAACCCTCACAGGATTCTGGCAACGGAGCGGGCGATCTGGTATGTTGTCCGACGAACAATTACCGCCAAACCCAACGTCGCCCCGGCGGCATTTCCATAGATGAGGCCTCACGTGAAAAAGCTATGCAACGTCCTGACCGTCGCAGCCCTTCTGGCGCCTTCCGCCGCCCTTGCCTCCGGCTATTACATCCCTGAACAGTCCGTCAACGCCGCGGCCCTGGCCGGCGCCTACGCGGCCCACACCCCCGGCGCGGACGCGAGCTACTACAACCCCGCCAACATGATCGGCATGGCCGATCAATGGCAGATCGAGGCGGACCTGGTCTATATCAATCTGCCCGGCGTTTCCTACACCGACAGCCTTGCCGCGGCGCGAAACGGCGAATCCAAGGAAGAACAGTTTCTCATCCCGCACCTGTTCGCGGTTTCGCCGAAAATCAACAACCTCCGCTTCGGGCTCGCCCTGACCAGCCCGGCCGGGCTGTCCAAACGGTGGCAGGACGCCTTCCCGCGAACCTCCGCCGAGGATTTTTCCCTGCGGGTGCTGGAATTGAACCCCAGCGTGGCCTGGCAGGGCTGCGACAAATTCTCCCTCGCCGCCGGCGTTCGCCTCATCCGGGCCGACGGCGAGGCAAGGAGTTACGGCACGATACCGGTGCCCGGCCCGACGACGGCCACGATCAGACGGGATCTGGAAGGCAACGCCACCGAATACGGCTACAACCTGGCCGCCACCGTCAAACCGGTTCAAGAATGGGATATAAGCGCCACCTATCGCTCCAAGGTCGATCTCAACCTTGAAGGGGACGCCACCCTCTGGAGCGATGCCATCGGCGCGCCTTTCAATCTTCCGGCCACCACGGTGGTGCGCTCCGGCTCGGTCACCCTGCCGGTGCCGGCCGTTCTCACCATCGGCACCGCCTACACCTTTGACCGGACCACCGTGGAACTGGACTACAACAAGACCTACTGGAACGTGTACGAAAATCTGGATTTCAACTACAGCGCCCCGCTCGGCCACCCGATTCTGGTTTCGGCCTTCGACGACCCCAAGGCGAAGAACTGGTCCGACACCAACACCTACCGGATCGGCGTCACCCATCGCTGCAACGAGCAATGGACGGCGATGCTCGGATTCGCCATCGACGAGAACCCGGTGCCGGACAACACCCTGGGCTTCGAACTGCCCGACGCCGACGCCAAGATCTACTCCATCGGCGCCCGCTACCGATACAGCGCCAAACTGGAACTCGGGGCGGCATACCTGTTTGTCGACAAGGAGAGCCGCGTCATCCCTGCGGCGGCGGCAAACAGCGGCGGCATCAACGGCACCTTTGACAACGGCGGCGCGCACCTCGTCACCGTCGGCATGCAATACAACTATTAACGAAACCCCTGACAAACCTTAAAGGCGTTGCGCGCACCCGCAAACAGGTCGCCCAGCGCCTTTATCGTGAAGACAAACCACCCCCATGACCGACATGCAATCGCCCGACGCCCCCACCCTCGCCTCGCCCGACATCCATATCGTTGAACACAACGGCCGCCGGTTCATCCTGGTCGGCACCGCCCACGTCTCCCGGCAATCCGTCGATCTGGTCCGGGAGGTCATCGACACCGAGCTTCCCGACCGGGTCTGCGTCGAGCTGGATGACAAACGTTACGAGTCCCTCTCCCGCCGAAAAAGCTGGGTGACCCTGAACCTGAAGGAAATCATCTACAATAAGCAGCTCAGCACCCTGATGGTCAACCTGATCCTCGCCTCCTATCAGAAGAAGCTCGGCGACAAGCTCGGCGTCCTCCCCGGCACCGAGCTGCTGGAGGCAACGCAGGCGGCGGAGGCCAGACAGATACCCGTTTCCCTCTGCGACCGGGATGTCCGCACCACCATGCGGCGCGCCTGGCACGCCACCTCCTTCTACAAGAAGAGCTACCTTCTCGCCAGCCTCTTCACCAGCCTGTTCGACGACACCGAGATCACCGAGGAGAAACTCAGCGAACTGAAGAGCACCGACGTCCTCACCGAACTGCTGGCGGAACTGGGCCAGGCGCTGCCGGAATTGAAACGGGTGCTCATCGACGAGCGCGACACCTTTCTCGCCGAACGGATCAAGGCCGCCGAGGGGAACAAGATCGTCGCGGTGGTCGGGGCCGGCCATATCCAGGGCATCAAGCAGGCGCTCCATGAGGACCGCAGCGACCGGATGGCGGAGATCGACGCCATCCCGCCGGTATCGCCGGTCTGGAAGATCATCGGCTGGTCGATCCCGGCCCTCATCGTCGGTTCGCTGATCGGCATCGCCTTCCGTAAGGGTGGCGCCGCGGCAGGCGCCAATCTTGAGTACTGGATTCTCGCCAACGGCATCCCCTCGGCCATCGGCGCCGCCATCGCCCTGGCCCATCCCCTGACCATCCTCACCGCCTTTGTCGCCGCGCCGATCACCAGCCTGACGCCGCTGATCGGCGCGGGCTATGTCACCGCCTTTGTCCAGGTGATGCTGCAGCCGCCCCTGGTCAGCGAATTCGAAACCGTTTTCGAGGATATCGTCACCGTCTCCGGCTGGTGGCGGAACCGGCTCCTGCGCGTTTTTCTCGCTTTTTTCCTGCCCGGCTTCGGCAGCATGATCGGCACCTATATCGGCGGCTACGAAATCATCAAAAACCTTTTTTAACCTCCATTTGCCGGGATTTCTTGGCCCCATGCCACCGCCTTCCTAACCGCGGCGCGGAAATTTTTTTTGGTCTTGACAGCCGCTCCTAATTCCAATAAAAGTTTCTTTTTGTAAGAGTATGAATGGTCATTCATTCAACCAGATTGCCTGCCGTCAATATGGGTAACAGGTAACGCCCACTTATTCATTATCACCAGTTTAAGGAGAAACACGATGAGAAGCCTCAAATCCATGGCCCTTGCCGCCAGCTGCTTCATGCTGCTGACCGCCGCCCCCGTACTCGCAAGCTCCAAGGCCCACAAGCCCTCTCCGGCCGAGTGCGTCAAGATGCTGCAGGATGGCAACGCCCGCTTCGTGGCCGGCAAATCCAACCATCCCCATACCGACTCCAAGCGGCTGATCCAGGCCGGCAAGGAGAACCAGGGCGATCACGCCTATGCCACCGTTATCACCTGTTCCGACTCCCGGGTGCCGGTTGAGCGCGTTTTTGACGCCGGCGTCATGGACATCTTCGTCATCCGCGTTGCCGGCAACGTGGTTGATGTGGATGAGGCAGGCTCCATCGAGTACGGTTTGGCCCACGTCAACACCCCGGTGCTGGTGGTTCTCGGCCATACCCAGTGCGGCGCGGTTACCGCCGTCACCAACGCCGTGCAGGGTCACGGTCACGCCCTTGAGCGGAACATTCCGCCCCTGGTCGACAACATTCAGCCCGCCGTTGAGCGCGCCATCGCCGCTCATCCCGAGGCGCACGGCAAGGATGTTATCCCCTTCGGCATCGAGGAGAACGTTTACCAGGGCATCCAAGATCTGTTCATGAGCAGCCCCGCCTCCCGCGAGCTGGTGAAGAGCGGCAAGGCCAAGGTTGTCGGCGCCATCTATGACGTCGCCACCGGCAAGGTGCAGTGGCTGCCCGAGGCCAAGTCCGACGAGATCCTGAAAAACGTCGAGGCCAACCCCAAGCGCGCCATGAACGCCATGTACGAGGCGCATTGATCACACTGCCATAAAGAACCCCTGCCGATATCACCGGCATGACGTACTCACTGTGTGTCGGCAGGGGGAAAAAAAAGGCGGAGCCGTTCGGCTTCGCCTTTTTTTTGTATATACTAGATAAAAATCTCATCAGCAGGAAGCAGAACCGGGAACAGCCATGCAACCTTCCACCCTCGCGGACCTTCATCGCCAGATAGAGCGGTGCGACAGCTGCGGCCTCTGCCGCACCCGCACCAGGACGGTGCCGGGCGCCGGCGGCAGTGCGGCAGAGGTCATGGCCTTCTTCAGGACGGCGTTTGCGGCGGCTCGAGNNTCCTCAAGTGCCGGCCGCCCGACAACCGGGACCCGCTCCCGGCGGAGATCGAGGCCTGCCTGCCCTTCCTGGCGCAACAGGTGGCGATCATCCGGCCCAAGCTCATCGTCGCCCTGGGCCGCTTCGCCCTGCACCTCTTCCGGCCCGAGGCCGTGATCGGCGCATGCCACGGCCGGCCATTCACCGACAACGGCTATCCGATCCTCCCGGTCTACCACCCGGCCGCCGCCATCTACAACCGCAAGCTGCGCGAACCACTTGCCCGTGATTTCGCAAAAATCCTTGATTTTCTGTAGGATTTATTCTATTCCGCAATCCAATGGAGACATCGGTGGACGCGCACAGTTTTTTCCACTATTGTTGCCCAAAAAATACCCACACAACACATCACGAAAGGATGCATCGCCGCCATGGCCAAACCAAAGAAAAAAAAGGCTCCCCAACTGAGCCCCGCCCAGATCCGCCACCTGCGCGGCCTGGCCCATCATCTCAAACCGCTGGCCATGCTCGGCCGCGAAGGCATCACCATGAGCCAGATCACGGCCGTGGAAGAGGTGCTGGACGCCCATGAACTGGTGAAGGTGAAGATTCAGGAAAACTTCCCGGACGACCGCAAGGAAGGCAGCGCCGCCCTGGCCCTGAAATGCCGGGCCGCCCTGGTGCAGGTGATCGGCCGCATCTGTCTGCTGTACCGGCCCAATCCCGACCTGCCGGCCGAACGGCGGGTGCATCTGCCGGGCTGAACGGGATCATGGCCAATCAGGTCGAAAAACTCCGGCAACTGCTGGCCGGGCCGGAACTGCTGCCGATGCCGTGCTGTTTCGACGGCCTGTCGGCCGGGCTCATCGAGGCGGCCGGCTTCCCGCTCACCTTCATGAGCGGCTTTGCCGTTGCCGCCGCCCGGCTGGGGCTGCCGGACACCGGCCTTATCTCATACGGGGAGATGATCGACCAGGGGCTCGCCATCTGCTCGCGGGTGCAAATCCCGGTGATCGGCGACGGCGACACCGGCTACGGCAACGCCATGAACGTCAAACGGACGGTGCGCGGCTACCGGCAGGCGGGCTTTGCCGGGGTGATGATCGAGGACCAGGCGGCCCCCAAGCGGTGCGGACACACCGCGGGCAAGCAGGTGGTGGGGCGCGATGAGGCCCTGGCGCGCATCCGGGCGGCGGTGGACGCCCGCGACGAGGGCGACGACATCATCATCCTCGCCCGCACCGACGCCCGCGCCACCCACGGCCTTGACGAAGCGCTCCGGCGGGTGGAGGCGTTTGCCGAGATCGGCGCCGACATCGTTTTTCTCGAAGCGCCGCAATCGGAAGAGGAGATGCGCGCCTTCTGCGCGGCCACGCCGGTGCCGAAACTCGCCAACATGCTGGAGCAGGGGCAAACGCCGATCCTGCCGCCGGCCACGCTTGCCGCCATGGGCTACAAGATCGCCGCCTACCCGCTGACCCTTTTGAGCTGCGCCGCCCGCGCCATGCAGGAGGCGCTGGCGACCCTTGCCGCCGGCAACCATCCGGAGCGGCTGCTCGATTTCCGGGAGCTGCGGCAAGTGGTGGGCTTTGACGAATACCATCGGGAAGAGACGCGCTACGCCGGGGCAGGCGACAACCACCGGCGGGAGGGGAAATGAGCCGCGACAACCTGTTCGCCAACGGCGAGATAAAAGAGGATTTCCGCTTTACCGAAGGGGTGGCCGAGGTCTTTGACGACATGCTCTCCCGGTCGGTGCCGGGCTACGAGCAGGTTGTCGGGATGAGCGCCCAGTTGCTGGCCCGCTTTCTCCGGAACGGGGACCGGGTCTACGACCTCGGCTGCTCCACCGGCGCCACCCTGCTCAAGCTCGCCAAGCGGCTGGAGCAGCTCAACCTGCGCTTCACCGGCATCGACAACTCACCGCCGATGCTCGCCAAGGCGCGCCTGAAGGCGGAGATGTACGGCAAGAACGACCAGCTCGCATTCATCGAGGACGACATCCTGCACACCGCGCTCGACGAGGCCGGCGCCATCATCCTCAACTACACCATGCAGTTCATCCGCCCCGTGCTGCGACTGGATTTCCTCAAGAAGATCAGCGCCGCCCTGCGGCCGGGCGGCGTCCTCATCATCAGCGAGAAGATCCTCTCGCCGGACCCGCTCATCAACCGCGCCTTTATCGATTGCTACCACGATTTCAAACGGTCCCAGGGCTACTCGGAACTCGAGATCAGCCGCAAGCGGGAGGCCCTTGAAAACGTGCTGATCCCCTTTACCCTGGCCGAGAACATCGACCTCCTGCAACGGGCCGGGTTCCAGCGGGTGGAGCCGTTCTGCCAGTGGTTCAACTTCGTTGCCATCCTCGCCGTGAAGTGAGATTTGGCGGTTGGCCAACGCCTAATCACAGACAGCAACTCGCGACGGCCGCAAAAACAATCAGATCGGCGGGGCGATGGTGACCAGGATCCGCATGTCGGTGGTGGCGCGCACCCCGTGCGGCTCGGCGATCTCCGAGATCAGGATATCGCCGGTATTGGCGGCAAAGGCGGTGTCGTTGTCGCCCAAAAACTCGCCCGTCCCCTCGATGACGACGATGGAGAGCTCGCCCTCAAGCTTGTGGGAGTGCACCGGAAAGACCTGCCCCGCCTTGAGGTTGAAGTTGATACACTTGAAATAGGCGGAGTCGTGAACGATGACCCGGGTCATCCCCTTGTCACTGAATTCACGGCAATCGGCCAAGGCAACGGTTTTCATGTCATACCTCCTGAATGTTGGATTGTTTCGCGCGCCTCTGCCCTCGGCAACAGCGCCTGCAACCCCACTATGGCGGAAGAGCGGGAAATCTTCCTTGACCTGCGTCAAGCCTGCTCATTTTTCTTGTCGGGCGGCGCGCCGCCGATTTGACGACACGGGCAAGACGGCTTATAGATGCCCCTTGCCATGACCCATTTTCAACAGCAACCTCGATTACGGACATGAACGATTACCTCGACCTCCTGCGCCATGCGGACAAGGATGCCATCCGCGCCCTGCGGGCCGCCAACGAACAGCTTCTCGGGTCCGACAAGAAAGGCATCCTCCGCTTCCGCGAGCCGTTCGAGGCGGTCCGCCACCTGCGCGCCGGCCACCTCGACCTGGGCGGCGACACGGTGACCATCGGCGCCGGCAACGAACTGAACGAAACGGACCGGCAGACGCTCCACGAAACCCTGCGGGCCTTCATGCCCTGGCGCAAGGGGCCGTGGTCGGTGTTCGGGATCGACATCGACGCCGAGTGGCGGAGCTGCCGCAAATGGGGCCGGCTGCTGCCGGAGCTGCCCGATCTTGCCGGCAAGAGGGTTGCCGACATCGGTTCCAACAACGGCTACTACATGTTCCGGATGGCGCACCACCGGCCGGAACTGGTGCTGGGCTTCGAGCCCTACCTCCAGCACTACTTCGCCTTCCAGACCCTGAACAGCCTGGCCGGGCTCGACAACCTGCACACCGAACTGCTCGGCGTCGAACATCTCGGTCTCTACGAGAACTGCTTTGACGTGATCTTCCTGATGGGCATCCTCTACCACCGCATCTCGCCCGTGGAATCGCTGCGCGAGGTCAAGAAGGCGATGCGGCCGGGCGGCACCCTGATCGTCGAATCCCAGGCCATCCCCGGCGACGCGCCCATCGCCCTCTTCCCGGAAAAAACCTACGCCAAGGCGCCGGGCACCTTTTTCGTCCCCACCGGCGCCTGCCTTGCCAACTGGCTCGGCCGGGCGGGGTTCCGGGAGATCAAGATCTTCTGCAGCCACCCCATGGGCCCGGATGAGCAGCGCAAGACCGACTGGATGACCTTTGAGTCGTACCATGATTTTATCGACCCAGCCGACCCAAGCAAAACCATCGAGGGCTATCCGGCCCCCCTGCGGGTGTTCCTGAAAGGGGTCAACAGGTGATTGGGCCGGCGGATCGATTCCTTTTGCACTTTCCGGCCCCGTTTCCTACAATGAATCAGCATAGCAAAGGCAGTTTGCCCGCAACCATCAAAAAAACAGGCCATGCCCAAACATCCCCGCGCCACCGCCCTCTGGCTCCTCATCTTCGCCGCGGCCCTGGCCTGGTCGGCGATCCAGCCCCTTGACCGCCTCACCTGGCTCCTTGAGGTGCTGCCGGCGCTCATCGCCTTCGCGGTCCTCGCCGCCACCCATGCCGCCTTTCCGCTCACCCCGCTGGCCTACTGGCTGATCCTCGCCCATGCGGTGATCCTGATGATCGGCGGCCATTACACCTACGCACAGGTGCCGCTGTTCAACTGGCTGCGCGACGCCCTCGACCTCTCCCGCAACCACTACGACCGGCTGGGGCACCTGGCGCAAGGGTTCGTGCCGGCGGTGGTCGCCCGCGAGATCCTGCTCCGCCGCTCCCCGCTCATGCGGGGCAGATGGCTCTTCTTCATCGTCGTCTGCATCTGCCTTGCGATCAGCGCCGTTTACGAGTTCATCGAATGGTGGGTGGCCCTGGCCATCGGCCTCGACGCCGAGGCCTTTTTGGGCCTGCAAGGCGACGTCTGGGACACCCAGACCGACATGTTCCTGGCCATGATCGGGGCGATCGCGGCCCTCCTGAGCCTTGGCCGCCGCCATGACCGCCAGCTGCGGCAACTGGACAATGAGTTGCAAAAGACCGCCGGACCAAGTAGATGATGTGTGCGCCGGCAGCGCGCCTAATCAAATTCCACGCCAAGGAAACGGCCATTCCCTTTGATTTCGATACCGTCATTGACCGACGGCAGACAGACAGCCTCAAATGGGAGCGCTACCGGGATCGCGACATCCTCCCCCTGTGGGTGGCGGATATGGATTTTTGTTCGCCGCCGGCGGTGCTCAAGGCGCTGCGCGCCCGGGTCGACCACGGCGTTTTCGGCTACACCCTGCCGCCGCGCGCGCTGGTCGAGACGGTGGTCGGGATGCTGGCCGAGGAGTTCGGCTGGCAGGTGGAGCCGGGCTGGCTGGTCTGGCTGCCGGGGCTGGTGACCGGCCTCAACATCGCCTGCCGGGCGGTGGGCGAGACCGGCGACGGGGTGCTGACCATGACCCCGGTCTACCCGCCCTTCCTGACCGCTCCCGGCCTGTCGGGCCGGGAGCTGCTCACCGTGCCGCTGGCCGAGGCGGACAACCGCTGGACCATCGACCATGCCGCCCTGGCCGCGGCGATCACCCCCCGCACCCGCCTGCTGCTCCTCTGCAACCCGCACAACCCGGTGGGCCGGGTTTTTGACCGCGCGGAACTGGCCGGGCTCGCGGCCATCGCCGCGCAACACCACCTCGTGGTCTGCGCCGACGAGATCCACAACGGCCTCCTGCTCGATCCGGGCCAACGGCACATCCCCTTCGCCACCCTGGGGCCGGAGGCCGCGCAACGGACCATCACCCTCATCGCCCCCAGCAAGACCTTCAACCTGCCGGGGCTGGGCTGCTCGCTGGCGATCATCGCCGACCGCGCCCTGCGCGCCCGCTTCCAGAACGCCATGGCCGGGATCGTTCCCCATGTCAATGCCCTGGGCTACACCGCCGCCCTGGCCGCCTACCGGGACAGCCGGGAGTGGCGGTCGGCCCTCCTCGACTACCTGCGCGGCAACCGGCGGCTGGTCGCCGAGGCGGTGGCGGCAATGGACGGCATCGCCATGGCGCCCATCGAGGCCACCTACCTGGCCTGGCTCGACTGCCGGCAAGCCGGGATCGCCGATCCGGCCGGCTTCTTCGAACAGGCGGGCGTCGGCCTTTCCGACGGCCGCGAATTCGACGGCGCAGGCTTTGTCCGGCTCAACTTCGGCTGCCCCCGCGCCACCCTGCAAACCGCCCTCGCGCGGATGCGGCAGGCCCTGGCCGCCCGCCGCTAACCATTTGGAGATCACATGTTCGCCTACCAGAAAACCAACCGCTACTTCGCCCAGTTTGCCGACAGCCTGGAACCCATCGGCGCCGAGGAGCTTGCCGAACTGGGTGCCAGCGAAATCAAGCCCGTCTACCGCGGCGCCTATTTCGACGCCGACCCGGCCGCCCTGTACCGGATCGTCTACCGGACCAGACTCTCCACCCGGATCCTCGCCCAGCTCCTCAAGTTCGACTGCCATTCCACCAAGTATCTCTACAAAACCGCCCGCAACATCGACTGGGACCGGCTGTTCGGCCCCGCCACCACCTTTGCCGTCGACGCCATCACCGTCAACAGCAGCATCAAGCACTCCCAGTATGCCGCCCTCTGCCTGAAGGACGCCATCGTCGACCATTTCCGGGAAGCGACCGGCAGCCGCCCCAACGTCGACACCGACAGCCCCGACCTGCTCCTGAACCTGCACATCGACCGCAACAAGGCCGCGATCAGCATCGACACCTCGGGCGGCTCCCTGCACCGGCGCGGCTACCGGAAGGAGTCGGTGGAAGCGCCGATGCAGGAAACCCTGGCCGCGGCCATCATCCGCCTGACCGGCTGGCAGGGCGAGCGGCCGCTCATCGACCCCATGTGCGGCTCCGGCACCCTGCTGGCCGAGGCGATGATGACGGCGGCCAACATCCCGGCCGGCCATCTCCGGCAACGGTTCGGCCTTGAAGCGCTGCCCGACTTCGACAAGCCGCTCTGGCTGCGCACCCGCGCGGAAGCCGACGGGAAAATAGAGAAACTGCCCAAGGGCTTGATCAGCGGCGGCGATCTCTCTTTCGATGCCGTCCAGGCCGCCAAGGCGAACCTCGCCATGCTGCCCGGCGGCCGCGGGGTGCAGGTCGCGGTCCGCCGCCTGCAGGCCATCGAGCGGATCAGCGACTCCGTCATCGTCATGAATCCGCCCTACGGCATCCGCCTGGAAAGGGGCAGCGAGATGGGGGCCTTCATCAAGGAGATCGGCGATTTCCTCAAACAGCGCTGCACCGGCTCATCCGCCTTCATCTACCTGGGCGACCGGGTGCTCGCCAAATCGGTGGGGCTCAAACCCGCCTGGAAAAAACCGCTCAAGAACGGCGGCCTGGACGGGGTTCTGCTCAAATACGACCTGTACTAGCCCTGCCCCGCGGCAACGCCTCTCCGGCCAGGGGCGGCGGCGCGGGATTTTTTATCTTCCCTCCCGCATCCGGCAAAAAATCCTAACACTCTCCACCCATATCCTGTACCATCAACAAATAATCATCTCTGGATTCCCCATAAACCCAAATCAACAAAGGTTTTTTTATGGACTTCAGTTGCAACCTCAAACAGAAGATGTTATTTCCGCTCCTCGCCTCGGTGATCCTTTCCGCCCTGATCGGCGCGCCGTTCGTCGCCCAGAAGCTGAACGCCCTGAAGACCAGGAATCTCACCTACCGGGTGAACGCCAAGAAGGCGGAAATCGACCGGGCAATCACGGAAACCGGCAAGGACGCGATCAAGGTCGCCGCCCTCTTCAGCCAGCACCCGTCGGTGCTGGCTGCATACGAGCTGGCGCACGGCGGCAATATCGACGACGAGAACGACAGTGCCGGCCAGGCGGCGCGGGAGTTGCTGCGAAACGACCTTGGCCCGATCCTGAACGGGTATGCCGCCTTTGCCGAACGCAAGCTGCAACTCCACTTCCACCTCCCCAACGGCCGCAGCCTGGCCCGGATGTGGAAGAAGAAACAGGTCACCCGCAACGGGGTTGACGCCGATGTCTCCGACGACATCTCAAGCTTTCGCAAAACGGTGCTGGACGTCAACAAGAGCGGCGCCCCCTTGAGCGGCATCGAACTCGGCCGTGGCGGCTTTGTCGTCCGCGGCCTGGTGCCCATCAAGGGGAGCGACGGCCGGCAGCTGGGGTCTGCCGAGGTGCTGGTCGACTTCAATCCCATCTTCCAGGGCGCGGTGGCCGAAGGGCAGAAAATGCTCCTCTACATGAACGCCGAAAACCTCTCCATCACCCGCCAGTTGCAGGATCAGAAAAAATACCCGGTCATCGACAAAAAATTCGTCCTGGTCGCCGGCACCAAGGAAGGCGCCGTCGAAAAACAGGTTTCCGCCTCGCTGCTCGAAAAGGGGCAAACGGCGGTGACGATTGTCGAGGAGGACGACCATGCCCTCGCCTCCTTCCCGGTCAACGACTATCAGGGAAAACAGATCGGGGTGATGGTCCTCTCTCTTGACACCGCCCAGCTCACCGCCGGCAATCGCTCGGTGCTGATGGTTCTTGCCGGCATCGGCGCCATCATCCTGCTGCTGATCGTCGCCGTCAACTACTCCGCCCTGATCAAGGCGGTGATCACCCCCGTGAACCGCATCTCGGCAACCCTCAACGCCACCGCCACCCAGGTCGCCAACTCTTCCAGCCAGATCACCAGCGGCAGCCAGATCCTCGCCGAGGGCGCGTCCGAGGCGGCCGCCTCCATCGAGGAAACCTCGGCCTCCCTGGAGGAAATCTCCTCGATGAGCCGGCGCAACGCCGATCACGCCATCGAAGCGGATGGCCTGATGCGCGAGTCGACAACGCAGATCAACGCCGCCAACGATTCCATGGTCGAACTGACCCGGTCCATGGAGAAGATCGCCAAGGGCAGCGAAGAGACCTTCAAGATCATCAAGACCATCGACGACATCGCCTTTCAGACCAACCTGCTGGCCTTAAACGCGGCCGTGGAGGCGGCACGGGCCGGCGAGGCAGGCGCCGGTTTCGCGGTGGTCGCCGACGAGGTGAGAAACCTCGCCATGCGGGCGGCGGACGCGGCGCGCAACACCGCCGAGTTGATCGAGACAACGGTGGGCAACGTCAAGAAAGGGGCGGAACTGGTCGCCGGCACCAACGAGGCGTTTCAGGTGGTGCTGACCAGCAGCGACAAGGTTGCGCAACTGGTGGGCGAAATCGCCACCGCCAGCAAGGAACAAACCACCGGCATCGACCAGATCAACAACGCCGTCACCGACCTGGACAAGGTGACCCAGCAGAATGCCGCCAACGCCGAGGAGTCGGCCGCCTCGGCCCAGGAGTTGAACGCCATGGCCACCCAGATGCACGCGGTGGCGGCGGAGCTCGACGCCCTGATCTGCGCGGCCAAGGCCACGGCGCAGACGGAAATCCCCAGAACCACGAAAAAACGCCGCCTGGCGGCCTGATTTGCAAACCACGCCCGGCCCCATCCGCCCGACCTCGCCTGCGGCGACGGTCGGGCTTTTTTGCGCCCCCGCCCCGGAAAACATTTTTGTAAAACCAGCCCCCATTTATTCACAAAAACGTTAACACGCCAGGCCGCCACCCCTGCCGGCCGCTTCAACAAAACACGCAATAGCGGCACTATACGCCGAAAGCACCGCCGCCCCGCCTATCGGCACCCTTCTTGCATCATCCCGCCGAAACACCATCACCACCCACAATGATCAATCAAGAGGTTTTCTTCATGCGCCTGCGCAACACGGCCCTCGGCCTTGCTCCACTCCTTGCCCTGCTCCCGCAAACCGTCCTTGCCGCCGAGATGCCGGCGGTGGACACCGGCACCACCGCCTGGATGCTCACCTCCACCGCCCTGGTGCTGCTGATGGTGCCGGGGCTGGCGATGTTTTACGGCGGCCTGGTCCGCACCAAGAACGTCCTCGGCACCATGATGCACAGCTTCATCTCCATCTCCATCATCGGCGTCCTCTGGACCATCTGCGGCTACGCCCTCACCTTCGGCCAGAACGCCCTGGGCGGCTTCATCGGCTGGAACCCGGATTACGTGCTGCTCAAGGGGCTGGACGACGCCATCACCAACGGCGTGCCGGACTACGTGCTGGCCATGTTCCAGGGCAAGTTCGCCATCATCACCCCGGCCCTGATCAGCGGCGCCCTGGCCGAGCGGGTCTACTTCCGGGGCTACAGCCTCTTCATCGTCCTCTGGTTCCTCTTCGTCTACTGCCCCTTGTGCCACTGGATCTGGGCGCCGGACGGCTGGCTGTACAACTACGGCGCGGCCGGGGTCATCGATCTCGCCGGCGGCCTGGTGATCCATGTCTCGGCTGGCACCAGCGCGCTGATCGTCGCCCTCTTCCTCGGCCCCCGCCGGGGCTACCCCAAACACGCCATGCACCCCAACAATCTGGTCATGACCATGATGGGGGCGGGGCTGCTCTGGGTGGGCTGGTTCGGCTTCAACGCCGGCTCCACCATCCACAGCGGCCTCGACACCGCCCGCGCCCTGACCATGACCCAGGTTTCCGCCGCCAGCGGCGCGCTTACCTGGCTGGTCATCGAGGCGCTGGTCTTCAAGAAGGCCACCTCGCTGGGCTTTGTCTCCGGCGTGCTCGCCGGCCTGGTGGTTATCACCCCGGCGGCCGGCGTGGTCCAGCCCGGCGGCGCCCTGCTCCTCGGCGCCGCCTCCTCCATCGTCTGCTACTATGCCCTGCAGATGAAGATGAAGCTCGGCTACGACGATTCGCTCGACTGCTTCGGCATCCACGGCGTCGGCAGCGGCCTGGGCGTGCTACTCCTCGCCTTCTTCCTCCGTCCCAGCTGGCTTGCCGATGCGGCGGAGGCCGCGGGCGGCAGCTGGACCGCCCTGGACCAGTTCCAGGTGCAGCTCTTCGGGATGGGGGTCACCATCGCCCTTTCCGCGACGGTGACGATTATCATCTGCCTGCTGGTTGAAAAAACGGTGGGCTTCCGCATCGACGAACAGTCGGAGATCACCGGCCTCGACTACTCCCTGCACGGCGAGCGCGGCTACGGCCTGATCCACTCCGACACCTGATCGGAAACCACGACGGATAAAAAGGGCCGATTCCTTGCCGGGATCGGCCCTTTTTTTTATGGGGAATCGAGAAGACGCGGGGCTTGGCGGGGTTGGCCGGGATCGAGATGGAGCCGCATCCGCGCCGACAGGCCAAGGGCGGCAAGCCGCTGCACGGAGAGATTGCGCTGGCCCCGGAAGATGGAGAGATCGGCCGGGGCAATGGAGAGGGTGCGGTGCGAATCGGCCGGGATAGCGGCAAGCAGGGAACGCACCCGGTTAAAGAACATCCGGGCCAGCACCAGCTCCCCGAAGGCGGGGTGATACGGGCCGGCGAGCAGATCCCGCTCCAGCGACGGCGACGGCTGCAGCCCCATCCGCACCACCGGAATCCGATGATGGTCGAAGACCGCCTTCAGGCGGGCGCAGCGGGCAACCCCCTGCAGCAACGACAGGGGGCGATACAAACCCGCCGCGAAACGACTGGCCAGCACACTGCCCCGGATCACCAGGGCGGGATAGATGCGGACAAAATCCGGCCCAAGCCGCGCCAGCGCCAGCGCTCCGGCAAGGGCCGAACCGGAGCTTTCGCCGGGCAGGCCGATCATCAGCTGGCCGCCCACCCGCATGCCGCCGGCCTTGAGCAAGCGGACCGCGGCCTCGACGTCGGCCACCGTATGGCCCCGGCCGCTCGCCGCCAGAACCCGGTCATCCATGGCCTGCACGCCCAACTCCACCACCCCGACGCCATGCGCCCGCAGAAAGGCAACCGTCGCGGCATCGATGGCGTCCGGCCGGGTGGAAAGCCGGATCATCCCCACCCGCCCCGCCTCCAGATACGGGCGCACCGCCGTCAGCAACTCCTCCTGATACCCCTGCGCCAGGGCGGTGAAACTGCCGCCGTAAAAGGCGACCTGCACCGCCCGCCGTGAGTCGGAACCGGACCGGGCCAGCCAGCCGTCGATGGTCGCGACGACCTCCGCCGCCCGCATCGGCTGCGACGCCGCCTCCCGCCGGCCGGTAATGCTCTCCTGATTGCAGAACACACAACGGTGCGGACAGCCCTGGTGGGCGATAAAGATGGGGATGACCAGCGGCGACCGGACCTCTGCCATGACGCCCCTATCGTTCCCGGGCGAAATCAGCGTTCTCCCGCAGGGCCGTGGCCGCCGCCTGCTGCTCCGCCTCTTTCTTGCTGGAGCCGACGCCCCGCGCCAACACCCGGTCGCCAAGCCGCACCGACACGGTAAAGAGCTTGGCATGGTCCGGCCCCTCCTGCAATTCGAGCTGATAGAGCGGCGTGACATTGAACCGCTCCTGACACTCCTCCTGCAGCCGGCTCTTGGCGTCGCCCAGCAACAGCATCGCGTCCTTGCCCTGCACCAGCAACGGCACGAAATGGCGCTCGACAAAGGTGGCCGCCGCCCCGTGGCCGCCGTCGAGAAAAATCGCGCCAACCACCGCCTCGTAGGCGCAGCCGAGGATGGAGGCCTTCCCCCGGCCACGCGAGGCGTCCTCGCCCTTACCGAGGAGAAGGTGGTCGCCCAGGGCAAGCGCGCCGGCCATCCGGGCGAGATGGGAGGTGTTGACCAGGGCTGCGCGCAGACGGCTCAGATCGCCTTCACGCATCTCGGGAAAGCGATGAAAAAGGGCCGCCCCGACGGCAAGATCAAGGACCGCGTCGCCCAAAAACTCCAGCCGTTCGTTGTTCCCGATCACGGGCAGATCGTTTTCCGCCGCCCAGGAACTGTGCACCAGGGCCTGCAGAAGATATGCGCGCTCCGTGAAGGTATAGCCAAGCCGCTCTTCAAGACGATCCAGGTCAGCGGCGTGCGCCGGAACGAGTGCTTCAATGGTGACGGTCATAATCTTATCTTCCACGTGGTAGGGTTGCCGCGACGTTGCCGAACCGGAAAACGAAATATACATCTTTTACACAATTCTCACGCCGCCTTCCGACATTTTCCCTTGTCAAAAAATGAATCTATGTTTAAGATTGCCGCGTTTCTTAATGGCGGCGTAGCCAAGTGGCTAAGGCAGCGGTCTGCAAAACCGTTATTCCCCAGTTCAAATCTGGGCGCCGCCTCCATGGACATGCAAAGGGTTACAACCTCAACCGGTTGTAACCCTTTTTTTTTGCCATCTCTCCCGACTGTCAATGCAGGTACCTGATATCCCCGCAAGAGTCAACCCGAATGGCCACCTGCGGCACCAGACAAGATGATATTTCCTCCCGACACGCCGCCGGTTATTTTATACCTCCACGAAGGGGGCGACGTAGAGGACTTGCTGACCGAGCGCGTTAACAAACGTTTCAATCCACGCCCCCGCGAAGGGGGCGACCTGTAGCCATGGCGTTGCCTACCAGAGCATTGAAATCGTTTCAATCCACGCCCCCGCGAAGGGGGCGACTGAGGCCCTTCGACTGGCAGGTTAAGCACGTTACGGTTTCAATCCACGCCCCCGCGAAGGGGGCGACATGATTACCCGCAACACCGGACGCGATACCCGAATGTTTCAATCCACGCCCCCGC
>DHYT01000053.1 GCA_002415465.1 Desulfobulbaceae bacterium UBA5123 | reverse complement strand
TACGACATGTGCAAGGCGGTGGACAAGGGCATGACCATCGGTGACATTCGCCTCATGCGCAAAAGCGGCGGCAAAAGCGGCAACTATCAGCGCTAAAGCGCGACAAACAAGGATTTTCGGCGGTGGTTTGAAAAACACCGGCCGCACAAAATAAAGGTTAACAAGACTTTTTTTCGGGATATACTTGGCATTCGGCAACGGTTTTTGTTACATCGGGAAGAAGATCGGGTTGTCACGGCGGTAAAACCGCCCGATACCCCTCATGTCTAGCCCGCAAGCGGGCAACCAATATCGGGAGAAGCATCATGGACAAAGAACAACAAGCTTATTTCAAACAGAAGCTTGAGGACATGACCAAAGAACTGCTCAACGAGGCGGAAAAAACCATCCACGACATGACCGACAGCAACGACAACTACCCGGACCCCACCGACCGGGCGACTGCTGAATCCGATCGCAACTTCGAGCTGCGCATCCGCGACCGCGAACGCAAACTGCTCTCCAAGATCAAGGCCGCCATCGAGAGAATCGAGGAAGGCACCTACGGCATCTGCGATGAATGCGGCCAGGACATCACCCCCAAGCGCCTTGAGGCGCGCCCGGTGACCACCCTCTGCATCGACTGCAAGACCAAGCAGGAAAACTACGAGAAAGCCCAAGGGAAATAGACCGAGGACACAATGCCGGAACTACGCAAGGACCCCATCCTCGGCCGCTGGATCATCATCTCCACCGAGCGCGGTAAACGACCCACCGATTTCATTGTCGAGGAAAATCACGTCAAAAGCGGCTTCTGCCCGCTCTGTCCCGGCAACGAGAACACCACCCCGCCGGAGGTGCTCAGCTACGGTCGAACCAGCGACAAACCCAACACCCCGGGCTGGACACTGCGGGTCGTACCCAACAAGTATCCCGCCCTGGTCATCGAGGGGGAACTCGGCAAGGCCGGCGAAGGCCTGTACGACAAGATGAACGGCATCGGCGCCCATGAGGTGCTGATCGACACCCCCAGCCATCAGGAGATCTTCACCCACCTGCCGGTGGAACGGTTGACCCAGGTTTTCTGGGCCTTCCGCGACCGTCTCAACGACCTGAGCCGCGACCCCCGCTTCCGCTACGTGATGGTCTTCAAGAACTACGGCCGCGCCGCCGGCGCCTCCCTCGAGCATTCCCACTCGCAACTGGTGGCGCTGCCGATCCTGCCGCGGATGATCGTTTCCGAGCTGGAAGGCAGCCTTTCCTACTACAAGTACAAGGAACGTTGCATCTTCTGCGACATCATCCGCCAGGAAATAGCCCAGGATCTGCGGGTGGTCTGCCAGAACGACCACTTCATCACCATCACCCCCTGGGCGCCGCGCTCCCCCTTCGAGATGTGGATCCTGCCGAAGAAACATGCCTCATCCTACACCGCCATGGACGATGAACAGTTCAAGGGGCTGGCCGCCATCTTCTCCGAAACCATGCGCCGGCTGGACGCCTGCATCCCCAATGTGCCGTACAACTTCGTCCTCCACGGCGCGCCGTTGCGCTCGCAGCCGCTGGAGCATTTCCACTGGCACTTCGAGATCATGCCGAAACTGACAACCATGGCCGGCTTTGAGTGGGGCTCCGGGTTTTACATCAACCCCACCCCCCCGGAAGAGGCCGCGAAGTTCCTGAAAAAAGTCAAGATATAACGAGGACGGCAATCATGCCGCCCGGTTGCAGGGGAAGGACAACGCATGAAAAAGATTCTACTGGTTGACGACGAAGACAGCATCCATCTCCTCTATCGCGAAGAACTCGAAGAGGAAGGCTACGAGGTGCACTCAGCGCTTTCCGGCGAAGAGGCCCTGGAGAAACTGAAGATCATCCACCCCGATCTGGTCATCCTCGACATCAACATGCCGGGCATGAACGGCATCGACGCCCTGCGGCGGATCAAGGAAGACCGGCCCAACCTGCCGGTGATCCTCAGTTCCGCGTATCAGGAATTCAAGCAGGATCTGGCATCGTGGGCCTCAGATGACTACATCGTCAAGTCATCCAACCTGAACGAGTTGAAAGCGGCGGTCCGGCGGCATCTCGCCCCCTGACCAGCGTTCCCCGGACAGTATTGCCGCCGCCACCGGCCGCCAGGTACCCCCCATGAAGGACATCCAGAGTCAACCGGACTCCCGCCGCATCAACATCAAGAAGGTGGGGGTCAAGGACATCTCCTACCCCATCACCGTGCTCGACAAGGCCCGGACCGTGCAGCGGACCGTGGCCCGCGTCAACATGTACGTCAATCTGCCCCATCAGTTCAAGGGCACCCACATGAGCCGGTTCGTCGAGATCCTCAACCGCTTTCACGGCGATATCAATCTGCAGAGCTTCCACTCCATCCTCGATGCGATGAAGAAGAGGCTGCAGGCCGAGGAAGCCCACATGGAGATCGAATTCCCGTTTTTCCTCAAGCACCGCGAGTGCGGCGCGGCCATGGCCGGGATCAGCGAATACAGCTGCCGGATGCACGGCTCTCTCGACAAGATCGACGACCTCATTCTCACCGTACAGGTGCCCATCTCGGCGCCGTCGCCCACCCAGAGCAGCGAGGGGTTGCCGAAATCCCTGGGCCGCTGGGGCGTGGCCGATGTCTCCCTGCGGTTTCGCCACTTCATCTGGATCGAGGAACTGATCGAGATGGTCGAGAACATCACCTGCCACGACCTGGCCTGGCACGATGCGCAGGGCGAGGAGGAAAACTCGCTGTCGGTGGAGGACATGACCAAGCGGCTGGGCAAAAAGATCGCCGCCCATCCCCATATCCGCTGGTTCTCCGTCACCGTCGAAAACTTTTCCAAAAATTACAGCACCTTCGCCACTCTGGAATGGCCCGAGGCCGGCGACGCCTTCCGCCACTGGCCGACGGAAAGTCAATAACCCACTAGTATCGACAAGAGAACGACCATGCCTCACGAACTGTTATTTGAAATCGGCACCGAGGAGATCCCGGCCGGTTTTCTCATGCCCGCCCTGGCGGAGATGAAAAATATCATGGCCCGCAAGCTCGACGAGCTGGCCCTGCCCCACGGCGAGATCACCACCGTCGGCACCCCGCGCCGGCTGACCATCTGCGTCGCCGATCTGGCCGAGCAGCAGCCCGACCGCGACGAAGAGGTGCTCGGCCCCCCCAAGAAAGCGGCATACGACAAGGACGGCAACCCCACCAAGGCGGCGATCGGCTTTGCCAACTCGCGGGGCGCGGCCGTCGAGGACATCAAGGTGGTGACCACCGACAAGGGCGAATACCTGATGCTGGCCTGCCACTACCCAGGGGAGGCGACGACCAAGATCCTCGCCACCCTGCTGCCGGAGCTGATCAACGAACTGCCCTTCCCGAAATCCATGCGCTGGGGCAGCGGTCGCACCGCCTTCGTCCGCCCCATCCAGTGGCTTGTGGCCCTGTACAACGGCGCGGTGGTCCCCTGCCGCGCCGACGAGATCAAGAGCGGCGACACCACCCGCGGCCACCGCTTCATGGCCCCGGCGCC
>DHYT01000169.1 GCA_002415465.1 Desulfobulbaceae bacterium UBA5123 | reverse complement strand
ATCCTGATCATGACCACCAACGCCGGCGCCCGCGAACGGAGCGAACGGGCCATCGGCTTCGTGGCCGACAACAGCGGCAAGGACCAAAAGGCGATCAAGAACCTCTTCTCGCCCGAATTCCGCAACCGGCTGGATGCGGTGATCTCCTTTAACAGTCTGGATCTGCCGGTCATGGAGCGGGTGGTCGACAAGCTGATCAGCGAACTTGAATTGCAACTTGCCGAGAAAAAAGTTACTATCGTTCTTTCCGCCGCCGCCCGATCCTGGCTGGCGAAAAAAGGCCACGACCCCGAGTACGGCGCCCGCCCCTTGCGGCGACTGATCATGCGGGAGATCGGCGACCCGCTCGCCGAGGAGATCTTGTTCGGGCAACTGAGCAAGGGAGGCGCGGCCCGAATCGGCGTGACCAAGGATAAGTTGACCTTCTCGTACAAAGGAAAATAACCATCCCCACCATATTTGAGGAGTACGTACAAATGCGCAAAAAGATGATGTATTTCGCCTGCGGAATGGCCCTGACCCTCTCTCTTGTCGGCTGCAACAGCCAGGAGAAGAAAGCCGAAACAGCCGCTCCCGCCGACCAGGCGGCCTCCGCCGCCGCGACCACCGCTGCCCCGACCATGGTCACCGGCACCATCAAGGAAACCATGTCCGGCGGCGGCTTTACCTATGTGCTGCTGGAAAGCGCGGGCGGCGCCCCCACCTGGTATGCGATGCCTGAGACCAAGGTGGCGGCGGGCGACAGCATCACCCTGCAGGCTGGCAGCACCTTCCCCAATTTCTACAGCAAGGCCCTTGACCGGACCTTCGAGTCGCTGATCTTCTCGCAGGGCCTCGCCGGCGCCACCGCTGACGCCAATCCCCACGCCATGGGCATGATGCACGGCGCCGCGGGCGATGCGGCCGGCGCCCCCAACGCCGGCGGCGCCGACGCCTCCTTTGCCGATGCGGTCAAGGCCGAAGGCAAGGCCGGCGGTTCCCTGCTGGATCCGAATCTTGTTTCGCCGGGCAGCGTCAAGTCGGTTGTCCCCTTCGCCTCCCTCAAGGTTGCCAAGGCAACCGGCAACAACGCCTACACGGTGAGCGCCATCTTCACCGAGGCCGCCAAGCTCAACGGGAAGAAGGTCCGGGTCCGCGGCCAGGTGATGAAGGTCTCCCGGATGATCATGGGCAAAAACTGGATCCACCTGCAGGACGGCACCGGCGAGCCGACGAAAAACACCCATGACCTGGTGGTCACCACCATGGCGGAGCCCGCCGCCGGCGACACCGTGACCATCGAGGGCGTGCTCAGCGCCAACAAGGATTTCGGCGCCGGCTACCGCTACGATGCCATTGTCGAGGACGCGACCATCGGCAAATAGCGCCCCGCAAGCCTTCGCACCAACAAAAGCCGGCTCGTCACCCCCTGGTGATGCGCCGGCTTTTCATTTAACCACAGGGAAAACATGCGCTTCGTCATCATCGGCCCCGGCGCGCTCGGCTGCCTGTTCGCCGCCACCCTGGCCAGCGATCCCCGGCATCAGGTGTGGATGCTCGACCACGACCGGCAACGCGCCGATCTGTTGACCCGGCAGGGAATACTCCTGACGGATGCCGACAATCGCGAACACCGCTGCTCGATCCGGGCCGCCGCCGACGCCGAGACAATCCCCGACGCCGACTGCATCCTCCTCTGCGTCAAATCGCAACAGGTGCCGAGCGCGCTTGACGCCGCCGGCCCGCTCATCCAAGCCGCCCCCCTGACCGTCACCCTCCAGAACGGCATCACCCATCTGGAAACCATCGGCGCCAGACTGCCGCCACACGCCTGGGCCGCCGGAGTGACCGCCCAGGGCGCCACCCTGCTGGGGCCGGGGCGGGTCCGGCACGGCGGCGGCGGCCGCACCCAACTCGGCTTCACGCAACCGGCCCCGGCCCCGGCCGCCGCGCAGCTGCAACGGGTCGCCCTAGCCCTCACCCAGGCCGGCATCGCGACGGAAGTCGCCGCCGACATCCGCCAACATGTCTGGCGCAAGCTGTTGATCAACGTCGGCATCAACGCCCTCACCGCCATTCACGACTGCGCCAACGGCGGACTCCTCTCCTCTCCGGCCGCCTTGCAGCGAATGCGTCGGGCCGTTACCGAAGGGGCGGCGGTGGCGGCCGGACTCGGCATCGTCCTGACCGAGGACCCGGTTGCCCTGGCCATGGAGGTCTGCGCCGCCACCGCCGCCAACATCTCCTCGATGCTGCAGGATGTCCGCAACAGGCGTCCCACCGAGATCGACGCCATCAACGGCGCCGTGGTCAAGGCCGGCCACCGCTTACGCCTTGCGGTGCCAGAAAACGAGGCGTTGACCCGGCAGATCAAGACGCTGGAAAGCACTTTTGCCGACGATTATCCTTGACAGTTGCAAGAAACCTATTAAATACTGACCACTTTGCGTAGCCGCAGACTAAACTGGCGACACTGCATCTCTTTCTCTTTTCGACATAGTTAAAAAGGAGCACCAATGGCTAACTATCTCTTCACCTCCGAATCGGTTTCCGAAGGCCATCCCGACAAGGTCGCGGACCAGATCTCCGACGCCGTCCTCGACGCCATCCTCACCCAGGACAAGATGGCCCGGGTTGCCTGTGAAACCATGGTCACCACCGGCATGGCGATTATTGCCGGCGAGATCACCACCTCGGCCTGGGTCGACATGCCCAACGTGGTCCGCGAGACCATCCGGGAGATCGGCTACAACTCCTCCGACATGGGCTTCGACTGGCAATCCTGCGCGGTGCTCACCAGCATCGACAAACAGTCGGCCGACATCGCCGTGGGCGTCAACGAGGGCAGCGGCCTCGATCTCGACATGGGCGCCGGCGACCAGGGCTTGATGTTCGGATACGCCTGCCGCGAAACCCAGGTGCTGATGCCCATGCCCATCACCTACGCCCATCGCCTCACCAAACGGCAGTCCGAGGTGCGCAAGGCCGGCCTTCTGCCATGGCTGCGCCCCGACGCCAAGAGC
>DHYT01000144.1 GCA_002415465.1 Desulfobulbaceae bacterium UBA5123 | reverse complement strand
TTCGATAATGGCGCCACCCGCCGCACCGGGGTCCAGCGTGGCGGTGATGAGGTCGTTGCCCGTGGTGCCGCCGATATAGGCATTGTTGCCGGTGATGGTGGCGTTGATGACGTTGTCCGCCGTGCCGGCGGTGAAGGGGTTGGGCTGCTGGAAGGTGACGGCGAGGTTGTTGCTGGTGATGACGGTGCCATTGCTATCGGTAAAACTAGCAGTAAGGGTCGATGTATCCGGTGAACTTGAGCCGTTTTCATCCACGAGGGCTACGGTAATGTGATCTAGCCCATCCGGGATATTCAGGGTGATTGGCCCATTGGCAAATGAGTGCAGGTTCGCACCGTCACAAATTACCTTCGTTGAGTCAGAGCAGGAAAGCCGGACTGGCCCCGAGCCATAAATGGTGACGGCCTGGGTGATGCCATTCAGGACGTTAAATGTCAGGTCTCCCAGTATGCTGCCGCCGGAATCGGCCCCGGCCTTGAGGGCGACGAAGGGCAGGTTGATGCCGAAACGGTCGAGAACGGCTTTGGTGTCGTTTTGCGCACGATCAAGGTTGATGGTGATGCTGTTGCCCGCTCCGCCCAATGCGCTGCCGCTGATAGTCAATGTGTTCTGCTTCTTGTCGAGGAGGTAGATGTATTGGCCGCTGTTGACGTTCCAGGTGGCGGTCCCATTGGTGAGGTCGATGGAAACAGGTTTGCCGGTGGCACCAGTCAGCAGCGTGGTACCGACGTAGATTTTGTTTTTCCCGCTAGTCGTTGCTGTGTCGGTGCTGGTGTCGGTGATGGTGTCGTTGCCGTCGCCGGGGTTGAATACATAGATGTCGCTGCCCGCGCCGCCGTTGAGGGTATCGTTGCCCGTGCCGCCAACGAGTACGTCGTTGCCAGCGCCGCTATCAAGGACGTCATGGCCAGCGCCGCCCAGTATCAGGTCGTTTAGATTTGTTCCGGCAATAGTGTCATTCTCGCTATCGGTATGCCAAGTTACCCCTTCCTTGTATGTAATGGCCGTGTCGTTACCTACCAGCACCTGGCCGTCAAACGAGGTCAGGGAAATACCGTTTTGGGTGACGTAAGTATTGATAAGGAAATTGCGCGCATCGGCAAGCTCTGTAGTCAGCACGGAGGCGGTTGCGCTGAACCCGGCTGCGGTAAGGTCGCCATTGGCATCGACAATATAGTTGTTGTGCTGAGTTTCATAAGGCAGCATCACGTCACGGTGCCGAGTGAACATGCGTGCAACTGCTTTGGCTTCCGCGTCATTTATTGATCCGGAATCATATAACCCAAACATGGCCGCATCCATGTAGCGACGTTTGTATAACTGAGGGGCATGATCGTAGCGGATTTGGTACCAGGCTTCTGCTCTGGCTTCATAAGGATCGGCCAGGTTAAACGCAGCAGCAAGGCCGGGGCCGAGTAGGTCGGGGCCGTTATAGGCAAGCGATAATAGAGCCAAACGTTCATTGGACTGCGGGATCGTTCCCAAATTATTAGCTGTAGCCCAATTATTTATTATATTTTCATAAGTTTGAGCAAGACCATCATTTCCATTAGGTCCATTGAATAAATCTTCGACCTGTGTCGCAGAATCAAATCCGAATGGGGCACCTCCACCGTACATATTCATGATATTTTGAATCTGTGTGTTTATTTGTAAGTTAGTTAGCCCCGAATGTTGCGCAGACAAATATGTACTTAAGTTTGATATCAAGGTCGTGTTGTCAATAATACCCATGCTGGCGAACACTAGGCTACGAACATTGGCAACAGCCAAATTGAACCCACAACCGATGGTTACCCACCCCTCACCATCATTGTATGCAGTCAAGTGGGGATTGCCTGATTCTTCCACTTGCAATATATAGTTGTAACGATCCACCAGATATATACCTGAATAATTCGCAAAATTGATTGTCATTTGATCACCCCCTGCATTGGTTTATAGTTGAATATGCAAACATTCCGCATTAACAGATTTGCACGGTTACTATCTGCTTCCTCTGCTCCGTGACGGTTAATTACCAGTTGGTTATCACCCAAACCAGTGGCAGGATTTACGGCCCCATTCATCACATAGTCATAAACCTTGCCCTCATACAGAAATACGTTGCCAAAGTAAAAATCGGTAGAAAAATATTCCTTGAACAAACCGCGCACGATATCCGGCGCAAATTGCGTTTTAATTTCTGCATAGCGGGTGGGCATCGCCCATTGCGCAGGGTCTTCAAGTTGAGGGTTATTAGCCTGGCAATTTCCGTAATCCAGCCGATAAGCCAGTTGCGGCTTTCCCAAGTTATACAGATCAAGTTTTGTCTTGGCGAATGTGATTCGTTTCTCTGAAAACGCAGCTTCGAGTTTTGGTTTCTCTTCGTTCCAAAGCGCATCTGTATATTTATTCCCAACTACTGGGTAGGGTGCTCGCAGAAATTCTTCAATTAGCGCGCGATTAGCATGAGGGTCAAGCGAAGTCCAGAAGGGCACAGTGATCTGCCGACTAAATTTGGGAGCTATCTGTAGTTTGCATACCATCGGTGGCCGATCACAAAACTGATTCAGGTTTTCTTCCATGGCACGGCAAACAGGCTCAATGGCAGGCCGGTTTCCGGAAGAGTCTTTTCTGAGTGGCTCAAGCCAATAGCACTTGCTCGCCGGAATAGCATCCAACGCATACGCCCGCTTTACCTGCACCGTATACAAACAATCCGCATCGCCACATTTGTTTCGAACATCTTTTAACCAATGGCGCTGCTCGTCCTTCAACTTATGCCTGTCATCAGTACGTTCCAATGCCCGGAGATAGGCCAGATCAACTAAATCGTCCGCCCTTGACGCATTCGAGTTACCACAAATCATCTTTTCAATTTTTGTCCCTGCCTTCGCGCAATCGAAACTCGCCCCCTGCGCGGACACCATCACCAACCAACCTAAAACAATCCATGCGATTCGTTTCATGCTGCCATCCTCCCTTCAAGATCGTTCGCCGCCCCCTGTCGCCATCGCATGACATCCGCACCGTCGTCCCGGTTGTGGCGGTATGTGTCGTTCCCCCCCCCTCCCCCCCCCCCGAAAGCGCGGCAATGGCGCAAAAACGTTCGCTTGCCCTCGCGTAATCGTTCGATTACAATTGTTTTATGTACACGCTCAAGTCTCTCCCCGAATTCTCCGCTTGGCTCGATGGGCTGAAAGACCGGACGGTGCAGCGGCGTCTGCTGGTGCGCCTGCGCAAGGCCGCGCTGGGTAATCTGGGCGACGTGAAGGCTGTCGGCGGAGGGGTGTTTGAAATGCGCGAACATTTCGGGGCGGGTTGGCGCATGTATTACGTGCGGCGCGGGCAGGTGGTGGTGGTGATGCTGGGTGGCGGCAACAAGTCCACGCAGTCCGCCGATGTGGCCCGCGCGATCAAACTGGCCGCAACCCTTGAGGAGTGAACCATGACCAAGAAAATCAAAATCGCCGATCTGCCGGAATTCGACATCACCGAGTATCTCGATGACGAGGCGGCCATCGCCGAATACCTGACCCTCGTGCTGGCAGAGAATGACCCCGCCCTGCTCGCCGCCGCGCTGGGAGATGCGGCGCGCGCGCGCGGCATGAGCGAGATCGCCGCCAAGTCCGGCCTGACCCGCGAGGCGTTGTACAAGGCTTTGCGCCCGGACGCGCAGCCGCGCTTTGACACGGTTCGCCGCGTATGTGCCGCCCTCGGGGTGTCGCTGGAATTCAAGCCCACGCATGGTTGAGTGGCGCGGTCGGGCGGCGCCGTCCGCATTGACACCCACCCCGCCAAAGATGATGTCGTTGCCGTTGCCGCCGACGATAAGGTCGTGGCCGTTGCCCACGCTGATGAGGGTGCCGAGCTGGCCGGTGGCCTGCGCGGTCTTCTGGTTG
>DHYT01000052.1 GCA_002415465.1 Desulfobulbaceae bacterium UBA5123 | reverse complement strand
GTGGTGATGACATTCAGCGCCGGGTAATGCACGAGCTTCTTGATCACCGCCACCACCTGATCGAAATAGCCGGTGCCGTTCCAGTTTTTGCGGGTGATATTGGCGATCTCGGCCTTGGGGGCGTCAAGGGAGAGACCGATGCCGACCCCGTGGCTGGTGAGAAACGCGATCGCCTCGTCATCCAAGAGGGTGGCATTGGTCTGCACCCCGAAATGGAAGCGGTCGCTGTACTTCTCGATCCCGGCGAACATCGCCTCCCGCGCCACCATCGGCTCGCTGCCGTGGAAGATCAACTGGGGCTTGGCGCCTTCCGGCAGCACGGTCTTGAAGTAGGCCAGCAACCGCTCCAGGGCGTCGCACAGCTGCTCCGGCGTCATGGTGATGCCGTCCCGACGCATCTCTTCCGGCAGATAGCAGTAGCCGCAATTCAGATTGCACCGTTCGGTGGGGTTGAAGTAGGCGGCGGAGGGGGTGAGCCCGAAACGAAGGGCATCCATCTCCTTCCTGAAGTCCTCCGAACGTTCGGCGAAATCAGCCGGCAACGATCCGGAAAGGGCCTCACCCAACTCATCCTTGCTGACCAGCGCCCAATAGGCGGAATCCGGCTCAATCACCGCCACCGTATCCGGCATGCCGATATCGAGAACCGAGAAATTGGGACCGAAACCGGTATTGGCGTAGCGGCTCTGCTGTTCTTGCTGTGCGGTTTTCATCTACTTCTCCCTATTTGCTGCTGTCCGCCTTGGGCGCGAGCAGAATGTAGTGGGAAAGACCGGTGTTCTGACCCAGTTGCAGGCAACGACGACGATAGCTGATCACTTTCTTGGCGCTCTTCTTCATAACGTCCTCCGTATCAAATTGACACTCATCAGGCCGGAGCGATCTCCAGCCCACAAAAAAGCCCGAATGTTCGCGCAGGCGAGCATTCGGGCACCTTTACCATCGGTCCACAACAGATTATCTCATTTTGGCAACAGGTCTTCTGGCTCTCGGATCGTCTGCGGAACGGCGGCCTTCCCCTCGATGAACTTCCGAAAGTGACCGGGATATACCCTGAAAGCCGAACCGCATCCCCGATTACAGCGGCGGGACCGCCACGGATTTGCACCGTGTTCCGGGATGTTGCAAAATGTGCTGTTTGATTTTCAGATTTCTCTTTAAATTATGGCGGCCGGTTTGTCAAGCAAGGGCTTCCATGCAGGCGGACGACCCGACAGCTTAACCCTCACTCCCGACATCAACGCCCCAGATCTCGCGGGCATATTCGGCGACGGTGCGGTCGCTTGAAAACTTGCCCATCCGGGCGACATTCAAGATCGATTTCATGGTCCAGGTCCGCTGGTCGAGGTAGGCCTTGTCCACCTCATCCTGGCAGCGGAGATACTTCTCCAGATCGACGAGCAACAGGTAGGGGTCATGGTCGCCGAGCAGGCTGTCGACCAGCGGCCGAAACAACTCCCGATCCTCGCAGAAACTGCCGTCGCAAAGACTGTCGACGGTGCGCCGCACCTCCCGGTTCGCGTTATAGACCGCGCGGCCTGCGTGACGACCCGCCTCGCCCTGCATGGACTCCGCCTCTTCCGAGGTAAGGCCGAAGATAAACATGTTCTCGGCCCCCACCTCATCACATATCTCGATGTTGGCTCCGTCCATGGTGCCGATGGTGAGCGCGCCGTTCANNGAACTTCATGTTGCCGGTGCCGGACGCCTCGGTGCCGGCGGTGGAAATCTGTTCGGAGAGATCAGCGGCCGGGATGATTTTCTCGGCCACGGAAACCCCGTAGTTGGGGATGAAGACGACCTTCAGCCTGCCGTTCACCCGTTTGTCGTTGTTGACCTTGCCGGCCACCGAGGTAATCAGTTTGATGATCAGCTTCGCCTGCCAGTAAGAGGGCGCGGCCTTGCCGGCAAAGATCACGGTGCGCGGCGTCATCGACCGCTTTGGGTTTTCAAGAAGCCGGTGGTAGCGGGTGATCACATGGAGGATATTGAGCAGTTGCCGCTTATACTCGTGGATGCGCTTCACCTGCACGTCAAACATCGTCGCCGGATCCACCGCGATCCCGCAGACCTCCCGGATATAATCGCTCAACCGCTCCTTGTTGCGGAGCTTCACCTCCCGCCACTGCCGATGGAATTGCTCATCGTCGACATAGGGTTCGAGACCGCGCAGCTGATCGAGTTCGGTGGCCCATCCCATGCCGATCTTTTCGCTGATGAGCGCCGCCAGCCACGAATTGCACTTCAGCAGCCAGCGGCGCGGGGTGATCCCGTTGGTCTTGTTGGTGAATTTGCCGGGATAAAACTCGTCGAAATCCTTGAACAACCGACTCCGCAACAGCTGGGTGTGCAGCCGGGCAACCCCGTTCACGGCATGGCTGCCGACAATGGCGAGGTTCGCCATCCGCACATGCTTGAGCGGCCCTTCACCGATGATGGACATCCGCTGCAAACGCTCGCTGTCGCCGGGATACCGCCGGGCAACCTCTTCCAGGAAACGGCGGTTGATCTCGTAAATGATCTCCAGATGCCTCGGCAACACCCGGCCGAGCAGCACCACCGGCCAGGTCTCCAGCGCCTCAGGCATCAGGGTATGGTTGGTATAGGCAAAGGTTTTGACCGCTATCCCCCAGGCCTTTTCCCACTCCACGCCCTCGATATCCACAAGCAGCCGCATCAGTTCGGGGATGGCAATGGCGGGATGGGTATCGTTAAGATGAACGGCGATCTTGTCGCTGAACTTGTCGAAGGTCTTGTTCTTTTTCTTGAAGCGACGGAAGATGTCCTGAAAGGTGGCGGCCACGAAGAAATACTGCTGCTTGAGGCGCAACTCGCGGCCTTCGCGGACATGATCGGTGGGATAGAGAAGCTTGGAGATGGTCTCCGACCGAACCTTGCTCTTCACCGCGCCGATATACTCGCCGCGGTTGAAGTATGAGAGATCGAGCTCACGTGAAGCCTTGGCGGTCCATAGCCGCATGTTGATGACCCGGTCGTTGTTGTAGCCCGGCACCAGATAATCACAGGCCAGGGCCACCACCTCTTCGGTATCGATCCAGTCGGCACGGTAGCGTCCCTGGCTGTCGGTATAGCTGTTCACCCGGCCATAGAAATGAACAGGAAAGAGGTAATGGGGGCGCTTGAACTCCCAGGCGGTGCCGTACCGCAGCCAGTTATCAGGGCTTTCCACCTGAAAGCCGTCCACCAGCCGCTGACAGAACAGACCGTATTCATAGCGGATGCCGTACCCGTAGGCAGGGATGCCGAGAGTGGCGAAGGAGTCCAGAAAACAGGCGGCAAGACGGCCCAGTCCGCCGTTACCGAGGGCGGCGTCCTCCTCCTCCTCGCGCAGCTCCTCGATATCGTACCCGAGTTTTTTGAGCGCCTCGGCCGCCTTGTCGTAAAACCCCAGATTGACCAGGCTGTTCCCCAAGGAACGGCCGATCAAAAATTCGAGAGAGAGATAGTAGACCCGCTTCTGATGCTTGTCGTAGTAACTTTTCTGGGTCTCAACCCATTTGGCGACCAGGATATCGCGCAGGGCAAAGGAGATCGCCTTGCAGATGTCACGCTTGTCGGCCCGGTCGGGATCACGCCCTTGATAGCTCAGGATATACTGCCGGATCGCCTGCTTCATCTCCTCGACATTCACCGATTCGACAATGGAGCAGAGGCCAACGGAAGGCTGTCTATTCTTCATGAAATTTTACCTAAAACCGACAAACCTTAATGCCGGTGAACAGTAATCATTTTCCACGGCAGGCGGCAATTCCGCTCCATCATAAAAACCCGTATTCACAGTGTCTTTACTCTACTAAGACGAGACAAAGACGGTCAATCGGTTTTTATTATTTACGATTATCGAGAAAACGACGCACCCACTGTTGCGCCTCACTGCGGGTGCCGATCTCGCCGGCCACCTGCGCCGCCTCCAGTTGCTGAAGGATTTCGCCTATGATCTTGCCTGGTTGAAGGCCGAACGCCCTGATCAGGTCATGGCCCGAGAGCAATCGCGCATTTTCCAGCACCGGCCGGATATGCCGCTGATAGACGGCATCCAACTGCGCGTACAACGCGGCAAGCTCAGCCTCCATCCCCTCCGGCTTGTCCGGGCCGGCACCGGCCAGGCTGTCGGCCATGGCCAGCAGAAAGAGCCCCGGCAGTTCGTCGCCGGCGGCCTTTACCAGGCGCAGGCAGGCCCGGGGGGTTATTTCGGTACGGCGACGCGCGTTACAGAGGTGGAAGGGCCACATGTGCAACTCGATCAGCCGGCTCGTCTGTTTCGCATCCTCGCGACTCCAGCGCAGCCGGCGGGCGATCCCGGCAAAGAAAAGGCCGCCGGTGAGGTCATGATTGTAAAAGGTGACCCTCCCGTTCCGGAGCCGATGGCAGGCGGGCTTGGCGATATCGTGAAACAGCGCCGCCCAGTTCAGCCACCGGTTCCGCTTGCCGTTGCGGGCAAGATAGTCGGCAAACTGTCGCCCGTGCTCGGGATACCAGCGGCCCGGATCGGCAAGGAGGTGTTCCATGCGACGTAACGCTTCGAGATTGTGGGCGAACACATCAAGATGATGGCTCGCCGGCTGCGCCATCCCCTCGCCTGCCCGCAGCTCGGGAAGGATGCCCCAGAGCAGCCCGTTGGCCGCCATCATCGCCACCGCTTCGGCCGCGCGCCCGGAGGTCATGATCAGGTCAAGCTCGCTTGCAACCCGCTCCATGGCCGTTTCGCCAAGCAGGGACGCCTCGGCGGCGATGCGGCTTGCCGTCACCGCCTCCAGCTTCAGCCCCAGGCAGGCGACAAATCGATAGGCGCGCAACAGCCGCAGGGGGTCGGCCCGGAAAACGAAATCGCCGCATGCCCGAACCACGCCGTGCGCCAGATCGTTCATGCCGCCCAACGGATCGATGATCGCATACGGCGGCAGCAGACCGCCGCGTAGAGGGTCAACCGCCACCCCGAGGCTGTTGATGGTAAAATCACGGCGGCACAGATCCGCCTCAATGGTATCGGCGCCATCCCGGAAGCGTGAAAAATCGATTTCATAGTCCCGCCAGACCACCCTGGCCACCCCTTGCGCCTCATCGAGGGGAACAAAGGCGCCATGCAGATGCGCGGCCAGAAAACGCGCGCAGTCAAGCCCGTCAGCGGCGGCGGCGATATCGAGATCGCGGCAGGTCTTCCCGCCCAGCCAATCACGCACCGCGCCACCGGCGATATACAACGGCACCGCGATGCGGTCCGCCACCGCGCTCAAACCCCGACGCAGTGCCTCCGGGTACCGTGCCAGCCAGTCCTGATCGAGATTACCCATGCGCGTCGCTATCGAGTTGGGCCATGATCTCACCCAGGGAGCACTCAAGGGCGCAGGTCACGTCATGGATATGGATGCTTTCAAGGCTCAGCGATTCTATCCGCACCCTGGTCGCTGGGGCAAGCTTGCCGCCAAGATTCCTTCCCACCACCCGCGCCGTTTCCCGCACCGCGTCTTCGGCGAACTGGGGCGCGCGATGCGACTTGAGGACGATTTCAGCCTCGTCCGGTCGTTTCAGAAGGTCTTGGGTCACATGCAGGGCCTCATCCAGACAGGCGAGCAGATCATCAACGACAAATGCGTCACTGTCCGCCTGCACCTCAAGCCTGGTGGTGGAACGCTGCGAATGGGTGGGCAAGGGGCAGACATCGTCGGCGAGGTGAAACAACTCCCGGTTATAAACCTGGGTGCAGGGACAGGCGGTGATATGGCACGCTTCAACCCCCAGCATGGTTTCGTCACGCAGCCCTGCCGCCTCCATCCGGAAACGACAGGTGACGCTGATCCGCACCGTATCAAGGGATGCGCGGCCGCTGACCACCCCTTGCCGCAACCGGGGAATCCGGCCGTGCAGGGAAAGCGAGCCGCTGGTCGCCTGCTGGCGCAACACCATCTCCCGACCAAGGGCGAGCGCGTAAGCGCGAAGATCGGCAAAGGGTTGCTCGTGGAGAGCGGTAATCACCTCCTCAAGCCGCGACATATGGATGCCGCGCCGCTCCCCGGCCAGATCGACGGAGAGGGACGCGCCGAAAGGCAGCAACCCCTGCGGCAACCGCACCCAAACGGTTTTGCCGGCAATACCCACCGCATTCAACGGCATGGCAAAGGAAGGACGCTGCTCCGGCACATCGTCGCCCCTCTCGAGCACCCGCCGGTGATCCGCCTCGGAAATCAGATTCAAACCATCCCCTCCTCGCGCATGGCCAGATACCACTCCTGCACCGTGGCCCAGTTTTCATTCTTTTCCTCAACCCACCTGCCGAGTGCAACGAAACGCTCGACCATCTCCGGGCGGCCCCATGCCGCGCCCCGCACCTCTTCGACCAGCCGCTCCAAAAGGGCGCGGATGGTCGCGGAATCCGCCAGGGCGCAAAGGCTGCCGTCATGCAAACGCCGCTCGGTGATCGGCTGCCGGCCAACGAAGGCGAATGGATGGCGCGCCGCTAGCTGCAAGAGAAACGACCAATCCTCGCCAAAGCCATGGGCGCGAAAACCGCCGCAGGCGAGAAAGGCCTTGCGACTCACCGCCAGTGCCGACGGCACCAGGAAACACCAGCGCAGGAGATCTGACAACACCTCCCCTTCCCCGCCCTCGCCCGGAGCTGGGATACAGAAGGAGGCATCCCCGACCAGATCAATGGTCCTGGCCACCCCGTAGGCAACCTCAAACCCTCGCTCCATGGCTGCGTGCAGCCCGGCGACATGGCCCGGCAGCCAGATGTCGTCGGAATCGAGAAACATGATCACCCGGCCACGGGAAGCGGCAACCCCCGCGTTTCTGGCCGGGCCGGGGCCGAGACCGTTGCCCCTCGCCAGCCGGACATCCGGATAGCGCGCCGTCACCGTCTCCGCGGTGGAGTCAACGGAGCCGTCATCAACCACCACGATCTCCATATCCGGCCATCCCTGCGCATGCACACTGGCAATCGCCTCGCAGACCATCGCGGCCCGGTCCCGGACCGGAATGACGCAGCTTACCGTCATCGGCGGCTAACGACCGGTCGGAAAACAGGTCGCCGCCTCCTTGATCCGTCCGGCCTGGACATATTCGACGTAATCGACCATCCTGGGAATCATCTCATCGAGATACTGACCGGTTTCCTTTTCCGTGGCCGTGGTCAAGGTCTGACAGAACAGGCATTTCCTTTCGCCGCCGCCGGTTGAGGGGAGGCCGAACTCCTCCAGCAGATGCCGGGTGATGGTTTCGTCGCTGAATGCATCATAGACCGGAAATTCGGTGCGGATACCGAACCGGCTGGAGAATTCGGCGATCTTGCCCATGAAGGTGTCGGTCTGTTCCGGATAGTAGCACTGCCGCTTGGCGTAACCGGTGACCAGCAACGGCACGAAATGATCGATGCAGTAGAGGATCGCCCGGCCGTGCATGGCGAGTTTGCAGGCCACGCAGACCAGATTCTTGCCGTTGAAACGGGGCATCAATTCTTCATAGCGGTCCAGCCATAGGCCCTGAAAGAGCCTTCCCATGTCAAGCTCCACCATCTCCGAGAGCGGCATTTCGTCCGGCGGCGCAATCCTTGCGGTCAAGATCCGCCGCGCCGCCTCGAAACGGTCACGGGGGAACTCATGGAAGCGGCTCATCCCGTTCAGCATGTGCAGCAGATGAATACGCCGCGGGCGGGGCAGATCGGGATGATGCCCCGCCGCGGCCAGGGCGTAGATGGCAAGCGAATCGGTGCCGCCTGAAAACATGATCGCCAGTTCCTGCTTAGACATCGTGTACCCTCCCCGCAACTTGATAATGTAGAAACAACTCCCCGCTCGCCGATTGCCGACAGGAGAGGAGGTTCAACGGTAAAAATGGATCGCCCAGCGGACCCGGACCGTCGGCAAGGGGTACCGCCCGCCGGTCGCCGGAAAGAAAGGGGGTGACGGTGAAATACACCTCGTCCACCACCCCTTCGGCCAGGGCCGCGTGATTGAGGCCGCCGCCGCCCTCGATCAACACCGACCGGGCGCCACGACGGGCAAGTTCGGCAATGGCCGCGGCAACCGACAAGCCGTGACCGCCATCGTCAATCCCACAGACCTCGGCGACCCCACCCAAGGAATCGGTCAGGGATGCCACCCGCCCATGACCGGTAAAAACGAGGGGGGGCGGGCCAACGACAAAAATCCTCTTCCCGGCCGCCGACAGAACCCCGCTCCCGCAGATCACGGCCCGAAGCCGCTTTTCCGACAGGCAGCCACCCGAACCACGCATCTCCGGATTCTCGGCCCGCAGGGTGCCGGCGCCGATCAGGCTGGCATCGGTTCGGTCCCGCAGCTGTTCCAGCAGGGCGCGATCCTCGGCGCTGCCCATGCCCACCGGACTGATCCGCCCACACAGGGTGCCGGCGGCGACTATCGATACATTCACATCCTTTCCCCAACCGGCAAAACGGTCAACTGTTTAATATTACACAAAATTAGTGTATTCCACAAAGAATCCCGGCAGGTTGCAGGCGACCGGTTGACTTGCCCCGTCTCTCAGGGTACATAGGGTGCTGCTGCCGCCCACCCCTGAATTTACTAGAAACAGCGGCAACATTAAAGCTCCCCGCAGCAGACACGCGTAAATTTCAGGCAACGAGGCCAATACTCGCTGCCCAAGCCAGGCACCCACGGGAGATTGACATGCCCCTGCAACTTCGCGCCACACGACTGCCGCTGGCCCAGATCGACCTCAACGACGATACCTTTGCCCTGACCATCCCCGGCGCCCCGGCGGCCGATCCGGGTCTTGAGGCTTCCATCGCCGAAATCGGCATCCTCCACCCGCCCATTGTGCAGGAAAAGGCAAACTCCCTCTACCGGGTGGTGGCTGGGGTGAAACGTCTGCGCGCCATCGGCCCCACCCGCACCGCCTGCGACTGCCTGTTGCTGGCCGCCAACACCAGCCCCGCAGAAACACTGGCCGCAGCCTTTGCGGAAACGTGCGCCAGCAGGCCGCCCACCGCGCTTGAGAAGGCGATTTTCATGCAAAAGGGGCTGCGCTGGCTCGACGAGGATCAAGTCGCCAGACGCTTTCTGCCCATGCTGGGGATGCAGGGCGACCGCGAACAACTCGGGCGGCACCTGAAACTGCTGCAGCTCGAAGAGCCCCTGCTGCTTGCCCTCCAGAACGGCACGCTGGACGAGACAGTGGCCCGCGAGCTTGCGGAGATGTCCTTTATCGATCGGATGGCGTTGTTTGACCTGATCTCCCTGCTCTCCCTCAGTGTCGGCAATCAGCGCCAGCTGGTGACAGGCTGCCGGGAGGTGGCGAAACGGAATGCAACGAGCATCACCGCCGTGCTCGACGATCAGGCATTGAACGCCATCCTCGGCCACGAGGCTTCAAATCCGCCGCAGAAGGCGGGGCAACTGATGACCTGGCTTGCCGACCAACGCTCACCGCGACTGCGGGCGGCGGAAAAGGAATTTGAGACCTTCCGGGAACAACTCGCCCTTCCGAAGGGCGTGAGCCTGCACCATGTTCAGGCATTTGAAAAAGATACCGTCACCTTGGCAGTGACGTTCGGCAACCGGGAACAGCTTGCGCGCCTGTGGCCCTCCCTGCGGGATATCCTTGTCGACAGGGGGGAAGGATAAGCCAGGCGAGGGCTACTTGCCGCCGGGATGACGCCTCGGCAGCCGGATCACGAAGGTCGTGCCGATGCCGGGCTTGCTCCGGGCCGTAATCATGCCGCCGTGATGGCCGACGATCTTTTCGCAGGTCGCAAGGCCGATGCCGGTGCCCTCGTATTTGTTGCCGCACTCCAGCCGTTCAAAGGGGATAAAGATGCGGTCAAGGTATTTCTCGTCAAAGCCGATGCCGTTATCCTCGACCGTCACCTCGATAAAATCGTTGTCAAGCAACCGTCCCTCGACGATCACCAGCGGCTCGACGTCATCCTTGCGATACTTGAGGGCGTTACAGATAACGTTCTGAAAAAGCTGCCCCACCATGACCCGGTCGCCCTCGATAGCCAGCAGCTTGCCCACCTCGACCCTGCCCCGCACCTGCCGGATCCGTTCCTCAAGGTTTTCCACCACCTCGTTCAGCAGGTCGCCGAGGTCAAAGGATTCCACCTGCAGGCCCCGGCTCGATATCCTGGAGAGCTGCAGGAGTTCGTCGACCATGCCTTCAAGCCTTCTCGCCGATCGGAATACCCGTTGCAGGTACTCCATCCCCCGCGCGTCCAAATCCGTGCCGTATCGCTGCAGCAGGCGATCGGTGAAGGCGACAATCAACATCAAGGGCTCGCGCAGGTCATGGGAGACCACATGCGCGAACTGCTCCAGATCGGTGTTGGACCGGGCCAGACTCTGGGTCAGGCGGCGCAACTCCTCCTCGACCTGCCGCCGTTCGCGAATCTCCTGTCGCAACAGCTCATTGGCGCAACGCAACTCGGCGGTTCTGGCCTCGACCAGCTCTTCAAGCTTACTGCGGTGGCGCTCAAGCTCGTCCTCGACCCTTTTCAGTTCGGTTACATCGGCAAACACGCCGTCGGCGTATCGGCTCCCCTCCTTCTCGGTCACCGCCACCGCCCGATCATGCAGCCAAACCCAATCTCCGTCCTTGCGCCTGAACCGGTAGCGGATATCAAATGCCTGCTGTTCGGCGAACAAGGCCCGATAGGCTGTCCGCACCCGCTCCAGATCATCGGCGTGCACATCCTTGAACCGCCCGCGCTGGTAAAATTCGGCGGGGGTATACCCACAAACCGTCTTGAGGTTATGACTGGCGAAGAGCAGATTGCCGTCGACATCGGCCCGCCAGGTCACGTCCGGCATGTTCTCAACCAGGGAACGGTACTTCTCCTCGCTGGCCACCAGCGCCTTTTCAATGCGCTTCTTTTCGGTGATATCCTGAAATACCATGATGCTCATGGACAGGTCATCGCTGAGGCCGCCCAGGTAGGTGCCGGCGAGGAGCCCTGTCCTCTGCTGCCCCCTCACCGTCAAGGTAAGCTCAACCCCGGAAAAGGAGCTCCCGCCTTCGAGATCATGTTCCAGGTCACAAACCGCGCAGAGATCGGCATCAAGCACCTCGCTGCAATGCCGGCCGATGATGTCCCGCCCCTTTACCGCGAAGAAATCCTCAAAGGCCTGGTTGACATCACAGAGCACCGAGTGATTGTCAACCACGAAAGCAGGCTCGATCATGCGATGGAAGATCGTGTAGTACCGTCGTTTTTCAAGAAGAATAAAATGTTTTGCCGCCCGCAGGTCGCGATTGCACTGCGACAACTCCAAACGATGCCATTCGGCGGCCAGGCCCATCTCGAACTTATCGAAAACGCGGAGGATGGCGGCGAGGGTCGCCCGTTCCTGTTCATCGGCGCCGGCGGAAACGTGCGCCGCGTCGAAAAAAGGCGGTCGCAGGAGCTTGACCAGCCCGAGACAGTGATGGAAGGCGATACCGTGGTTCTTGAATGTATCGGCGCAGAGACGCCCGAGCGCGCCCGGGGAGCCGGGGGGGAACTGCTCGTCGGAGAGAATGGGGTCGGGAGGGGCATTGCGGCCCATGGCGGTGATCAGCAGGTGGAGCAGTTCAACAATCGTTTTTCGCCAGTCGGCGGCATGGGTCTGCAGATATTTCCCATAACCGGCATCCTCGGCCAGCATGGCAAAGGCATCGTAAAGATCCCTTCCATCCGACTGCAATGCCTCGCTGTAGGCGAAAACCGTCCCTTTAGTCATACCGTTTGCGTTGTCGCTCCTTCAGGACCAGCCGGATGGGCGACTTGTCGATCCCCAGCGCGGTCCGAAAACAATTGACCAGATAGCGGTAATAGGAAAAATGCACCCCTTTCGGGTAATTGACAAACACCAGGAAGGTCGGGGGCTTGGTGGTGACCTGGGTCGTATAGTAAAACTTCAATCGTTTTCCCTGATGCAGGGTGGGAGAATGGGCCGTGACGGCATCCTGCAAGACGCGATTCAGCTTGCCGGTGGTGAACTCCTGGCTGAACTGGGCATACACCTCCCGCAGGGTCGGCAGGAGTTTCTTGGAACCGAGCCCGGTAAGGGCGGAAATGGTCAACACCGGCGCATAGCCGATAAAGGTGGTGGCCCTCTCTATCTCTTCGAGAATCTGCTTTTGCCGTTTCTTATCCTTCTGCACCAGATCCCATTTGTTGACCACCACCACGCAGCCACGCCCCTGTTCCATGGCATAGCCGATCACCTTGGTATCCTGATCGGTGATCCCCTCGCTGGCATCGATGAGAACCAGGGCAAGATCGCAGCGTTCAAGCGAGGAGAGGGTCCGCATGACGCTGAATTTTTCTATCTTCTCCTGCACCTTGCCCTTGCGCCGGATGCCGGCGGTGTCGACAAGCAGGAAATGCCGGCCGTTCTTCTCGATCAGGGTGTCAACAGAATCGCGGGTGGTGCCGGGGATATCGGAAACCACCATCCGGTCTTCGCCGGTGAGCAGATTGATCAAGGAGGATTTGCCGACATTGGGCCTACCCAGGAAGGCCATGCTGATGGTGCCTGCCGGCAACTGCGGCTGTGGCGCGCCGGCCGACGCGCCCAAGGTGGCGACGAGTTGATCCATGAAGGTGCGCAGACCATAGCCATGCGCCGACGAAATCGGCCAGAGGGTGTCAGAGCCGAGTTCGTAAAAGGTCGGCAACCGTTGGTGCTCAACCTCGGCGCCGTCGATCTTGTTGACGAGGAAATGCACAGGTTTACCGGACCGCCGCAGATGCGCCACCACCTCATAATCCTCGGCGCTCAACCCCTCCTTGCCGTCAAGCATGAAAAGGATGACATCCGCCTCCTGCACCGCCTGCCAGGTCTGGTTGCGAATTTGATTGGTGATCTCGTTGCCCTGTTCCATCTCGATGCCGCCGGTATCGACCAGGATAAACGACTGCTCGTTCCAGATAACCTCTTCGTAATGACGGTCACGGGTAACGCCGGGGGTCGGATCGACGATGGCCTTGTTGCTCTTGGTCAAACGGTTGAAGAGGGTCGATTTGCCGACGTTGGGCTTACCGACCAGCGCGACGATCTTGCGCGGGCCGTGGAGTGCGGGGGTCAAATTTGCTACTTCCATTGTAGATACTGCTCCAGAAGGGGGAAACACTCATCAAGCAAAGCGCGCAGGCAAGGGAAGGCATCCCCCTGATTCCCGGCCAGATGATCCGCAAGCGAGACCAGGGACGGCTTCAAAAAATCTTTGAAGAACACCTTTCCTTTTTGTTGCGACAGAAAGGCAAAAGCACCTAAAATCTGCAAATTACGCTGCAAGAATAGATAGTAGTATCCCTCATTAAAAGAGTGGGGGTCAAGGGGAATATACCCCGATACGGTGGTTATATAATAGGCCTGCAATTGGGCACGCAGGGAGGGGGCCAGGGCGGCATACGGATCGAGCAGCAACGAGGCGAGATCATAGCCGAGAGGGCCGAGACGCGCCCCCTGAAAATCGATGATCCGCACCCGGCCGTCGCACAGCATCAGGTTGCGGGACTGAAAATCCCGATGCAGAAGGAAGTGGGCGGGCTGCGCGGCGGCCCGGTCGGCAATTTGCAAAAACTCAGCCGTCAACCCGGACGCGAAATCCTCGATGCCGAGAAGGCTGCCGCAAAACGCGTCACGGAAATAACCAGACTCCCGTTGCAACATCAGCTGCCGGTCGTAACGCTGGGTATCCCAACACCAGTTGGGATCAAAACCCTCCCGGCCGAGTACCTGCAGCCGCACCAGGGCCTGGATGGCCCCTTCATACCAGCGCTTTTTTTCCGTGTCGTCGAGTTCCGGCAGGGCCGCATGCAGCAGACGGTCGCCAAGATCCTCACAGAGGACGATGCCGCTGTTTTCGTCAAAATCGTAACAGGCCGGCACCGCCACCCCACATCTGAGAAGATGACGGCCGATACGATACACGGAGCGCGCCTCGTTCATCGCCGCGGGGTTGCCGATGGGAGGCACTACCGCCAACAGGGAGGCGCCTTCGCGGCGGACACGGCAGAAACGGCGGTCGGAGCCGTCACCGGCCAGCCATTGCCGAGCAAGGGTTTCCCCATCCTCCCACCCGTGCCGACGTAAAAGGCTGGTGATCGCCACGTCCTGATCATGTTTGTCGAAAGGTTTCATCTCAGGTCACAATCGTATCGCGGAGGGTGCTGCCGGCGGGAATCGTGGCTCCGTCCCAGACCACCACCCGTTCCAGGGTGACATCATCGCCAATCCGGGCCTTGGCGCCCACCACCGCCCAGTCAAGCAAACGGAGATCGTTCCCCACCGCCGCTTCCGCATCGACCGAAAAAGGGGCGGATGCCACCGTCACGCCGTCAACCCGACCGGAGAGGAGCGCGCCATGGAGGGCAAGGTAGTCAGTCGGCGTCCCCATGTCGGTCCAGAAATGGCCGTCGACGACCAGGGCGCGAATCGTACCCCCGCCTCGGATAACCGCTCGGTAGCAATCGATGATGTCGTAAAAGGAATCGACGGGGATCGCGTCGAGAACAGCCGGCTCAATCACATGGATGCCGGTAAAGGCCAGCCGGCGGGACGACCCGTCGGCCTCAGAGCCAAACCCCAGGATCGAGCCGTCGCCGTCGACCGCCACCTTGTTGAAACGGGGCTCGTCATGCAGGACCATGGTCACCGCCGCCCCTGACTGGAGATGGGCACGATACACGTGCGCAAGATCGATGGTGTGGTAAATATCGCCGTTGGTGACCAACACCGGCTCGTCACCGAAATGTGCCCGGGCGCGGCGCAAGCCGCCGCCGGTGCCGAGGATGACCTCCTCCTCCTGCAGGATGACACCCTTTTCACCGAGAAGGGCATGGGCAACCTGCCCCCGCAGGTGGTGGGCGTTGACCACCACCTGCCCAAAACCGGCCAGCCGCAGCCGCTCCAGGGTAATGGCCAGCAACGACCGTCCCGCCACCGGGAAAAGCGGCTTGGGCCGCAGCTCGGTATAAGGCCTGAGCCTGGTTCCCAGGCCGGCGGCCAGAATCATGGCTTGCATCATCGCTCTTGCATCGCCAAGGCGCCGTCGGCCGATTCCTCGACGCCGACGACAACGATCCCGGCCCGATTTGCCGCCTCGACCACCGCCTCACGATCAAAGAGAAGCGCTTGCCCGGCCTCCACCGCCAGAACCTTGGCCTTTGCCTCCTGCATGGATTCGATTGTGGTGACACCGATGGCCGGCAGGTCGAAACGAAAATCCTGATCAGGCTTCCGCACCTTGACCACCACCGCCTTTTCACGCCCCAAAGCGCCGCCGCGCCTGATGGTGGCGTCGGTGCCCTCAATGGCCTCCACCGCCAGCACGGTCCGGTCGCGCACGACCACGCACTGGCCGATATCAAGGCCGCCCACGGCACGGGCCATCCGCCAGCCGAAACGGATATCATCAAGCTGGTCGGCGGAAGGCTTCTTCTTGCCGAGAACGCCCTTCGGGAAAAGAAGGTGTCGCAGATAGAGGGTCGATTCGAGAACCGTGATCCCCTCCTTTTCAAGCTCCCCGGCAATGGCGCGGAGGATGGCGTCATCCTGCCGGACATCGATCTTGTTCCAGAGCGACAACCCCTTCAGGTCGGGCAGGATGTCACGAAAGATTCGGGTTTTGGTGATGGTGCCGAGGAAAACCGTCTCGGTGACGCCCTCGCTCTTGAAACACTTGATGATCTTGCCGAGCTGGCCGAGTTTCACCCAGTAGAGGCGATCCGCCGTCTCCGCGAGGGACGGATCGGTTTCGCCTTCATGGGCGACCACCACCACCTCTCGCCCCTGCGCCTGCGCCGCCTGGGTGAAGAGGAGCGGAAACTGGCCGCCGCCGGCGACGATGCCGATCTTAGAGCTCATCTTCTCCCGCTGTGCGCACGACGCCGCGTTTTGATTCACGGAAAAACTTGACCATCCGCTGCACCTGCTCGCAAGCGCCGAATTCGGCCTCAACCTTGTCCAGGGCATCCTGCAGGATCAGATCGCTGCTGCGGAAGAGAAGCTTGAAGGCCCGGCTCAGCATGTTGATGGACTCGGCATCGAAACCAGCCCGCTTGAGGCCGACCTTGTTGATTCCGGTCACCCGCATGCCGTTCCGGATCCCGGCGACGATGACATAGGGGGGGACATCCTTGCTGATCCCGGACATGCCACCGATATAGGCGTATCCGCCGATACGGGTGAACTGATGCACCGCCACCATGCCGCCCAGGGTGGCGCGATCCTCGACCGTGACATGCCCGCCCAGCGTGGCGGCGTTGGCCATGATTACATGATCGCCGACCTGACAATCGTGGGCCACATGCACGTACGCCATCAACATATTGTGATTGCCGACGGAGGTGACACCTCGACCTGAGGCCGTGCCGCGATGCAGGGAAACGTATTCGCGGATAATGTTGTGATCGCCGATTTCAAGCCGGGTCTCTTCCCCGTGGTAGTGAAGATCCTGCGGCGGCGCACCGAGGTTGACGAAAGGGCTGATGGTGTTGCCGATCCCGATGGTGGTAGGCCCGGAAATCACGGCATGCGGGCCAATAACGGTATCGGCGCCGATCCGCACCCCTTTTTCGATGACGGCGCCGGGGCCAACCCGCACCGAGCTGTCAAGTTCGGCGGCGGGATCAATTACTGCACTTGGATGTATATTCATTGTTTAGGTCTTGTGATTGAATTATCGGCGACGTCAGCCGTCGCCGCTTCTCGCTTCATGAACAGCGATCAGGCAAAGGTGGCCATCAACTCCCCTTCCGCCGCCAGTTCCTCGCCGACATAGGCCTTGCCGTCAAGTTTCCAGATCCGCCCTTTGCGTTTGATCATCGTCAGTACGAAGTGAAGCTGATCGCCGGGGGTCACCTTTCGACGGAACCGGACGCCGTCCATGCCCGCGAAGTAGACCAGTTTGCCCTCAACGGTCTCGCCGCCGGTGAGATAGGCGAGCAAGGCCCCGGCCTGCGCCAGCCCTTCCATGATCAGAACCCCCGGCATCACCGGTTCGGTTGGGAAATGGCCCTGAAAAAAGTTTTCATTGATGGTGACATTCTTCAGGCAGACGATCCGTTCGCCCGGCTCAAACTCGAGAACCCGGTCGACCAGGACAAAGGGATAGCGATGAGGTAACAACTTTAAAATCTCAACAATGTCAACCTGTTTAAAATCGGAACCCATTCGTCATCTCCTCATCTTGCTGATTTTTCGATTTTTTATTTGAACCAGCCAGCCAAACGATCAGCCGAGTTGCAGAATCGCAGTCCGGCAATCACCACATCGACACACCCGCCTATTCGCCGATCTTCTTCTCCAGGCTCCGCACCCGCTTCAACAACTCGGGGAGCTTGGCGAAGGCTGCCACACTCCGCATCCAGACCCGGTGCTGGATGGCGGGAATCCCCGAGACCACCGCTCCCTCGGCCTGGGAGTCGTGTACCGCGGACTTGCCCGCCACCATGACCCGATCGCCAAGCTTGAGATGCCCGGAGATCGCCACCTGGCCGCCCAGCACGACATTCCTGCCCAACTCACTGCTGCCGGCAATGCCGACCTGCGCCACGACAATGGCGTTTTCACCGATCACGACATTGTGCGCGATCTGCACCAGATTGTCGACCTTCACGCCCCGCTTGAGCCACGTGGCGCCGAAGGTGCCGCGATCAATACAGACATTGGCGCCGATCTCGACATCGTCATCGATCCGCACCGTGCCGACATGCAGTCTCTTGACATGATTGCCGCGTGCATCGGTTGCGTAGCCGAAGCCGTCACTCCCGACAACCGCGCCGTCATGTATAATCACCCTGGCCCCGATCCTGCAGCCGACCCGGATGGATACATTGGCATGCAATACGGTATCATCGCCGATGACAACATCATCCCCGATGACCACGCCAGGATGAATGACTACCCGCTCCCCCAGGCGAACCCGAGAGCCCAACACCGCCAACGGCCCGATGGAAACCTGATCGGACAGCACGCACGCATCACCGACATGAGCCCGTGGATGAACGCCGGTGGCGACGAAGGGCGCGGCGAGAAAATACTGCTGAATGAGAGCGCCGGCGAGATACGGATCCCGAACCTTGATCGACGGGCGATCAAGATCACCGGCATCGCGCGGAACGATAACCGCCGTGGCGCGACAGCCGTCAAGCAGACCAAGCTTCGCGGTCTTGACCACGAAGGTGATCTCGCCTGCGTCAGCGCCGTCGATATCGGCAAGGGCATGCACCACGGTATGCGGATCACCGCACACCTCGCCGTCCACCATCGCCGCCAATGCCGCCAATGTCGCGCCTTTATTCACCATCAGCAAAAGCCCCCAACGTTTGCCGCCAGTCGAGAAACTCGCACCGGTCGGCAACGACAAAAAAAGACGGGCTGTTTCTCCTTAAGGGGAAACGCAACCCGTCTTTAGCTAAACCTCAATCTCAGCAGGTCTGGAAGTCTATTTCGTTGCGCCGTTGATTCTGTCCCGCAAGATACCGGATGGTTTAAAGGTCACCACCTTCCGGGCGTCGAGGATCAATTCCTGGCCGGTTTGCGGATTTCTGCCGCGACGGGAATTCTTTTCCTTGACGTTGAACTTGCCAAACCCGCTCACCAGAAGATCCTCACCCTGCTCAAGACAATTCTTGGAAATCCGCAAGAAGGCCTCAACCGCCTCGGCGGCCTGAGCTTTGGTAAGATTATGGTTTTGATATACCTTCTGAACCAAATCGGCCTTAGTCAAGGTCATAATGCACAGCCTCCTTACACTTCAATATAAGCTAACAAATCAAAATGACTGCTATTTGTCAAGAATTATATTTGCATGCCGATCCAGGGATCGCCGTCGTCAAACAGAGCCCCCTGCGCCGACCTCCATCGAATGTCGGCGCAAGGGAAAGAGATATCTATTTCAGGTAGCGCAAGGCGCTCTTGCCGGCATAGCGGGCCGCGGAGCCCAGTTCCGCCTCAATGCGCAGCAACTGGTTGTACTTGGCCACCCGATCCGTACGTGACGGGGCGCCGGTCTTGATCTGTCCGGTGTTCAAGGCGACGCTCAGATCGGCGATGGTGGTGTCCTCGGTTTCCCCAGAACGGTGGGACATGACGGATGTGTAACCGGCCCGGTGCGCCATTTCTACCGCATCGAGGGTTTCGGTAACCGACCCGATCTGATTCAGCTTGACCAGGATGGAGTTGCACACCCCCATATCGATCCCCTTCCGCAAAATCTCGGTATTGGTCACAAAGAGATCGTCGCCGACCAGCTGAATCTTGCCGCCCAGGGCATCGGTCATCTTCTTCCAACCCTTCCAGTCGCCTTCGGCCAGACCGTCTTCGATGGAAACCAAGGGGTACTTCTTTACCCAGTTGCTATAGAAGGCGATGAGATCATCGGCTGACTTTTCCTTTTTTTTCTCGGCGGCCATCACATAGCATTTCTTCTTGGCGTCGTACAACTCGCTGGCGGCGACATCGAGAGCGATATAGATATCCTTGCCGGGCGCGAAACCGGCCTTGACGATCGCCTCCAGAAGCGCGTCCATCGCTTCCTCGTTGGAGCGCAGGTTGGGGGCGAAACCACCCTCATCGCCAACCGCGGTTTGCAGGCCGGACTTCTTGAGCACCGACTTCAGGGTATGGAATGTCTCCACCCCCATCCGCAGCGCCTCGGCAAAGGAAGAAGCGCCCACCGGCATGATCATGAATTCCTGAATGTCGACATTGTTGTCGGCATGGGCGCCGCCGTTCAGAACATTCATCATCGGCACCGGCAACACCTTGGCGTTGACGCCGCCAATGTAGGAGAAAAGCGGCAAGCCGAGCTCTTCGGCCGAGGCCCGGGCGACGGCCATGGAAACGCCGAGAATGGCATTGGCGCCCAGCTTCTTCTTGTTGGCGGTGCCATCAAGCTTCAGCATGGTCTGATCGATCGCCACCTGCTCGGTGGATTCAAGGCCGATAAGGTTGGGGGCAATGACATCGTTGACATTGGCAACCGCCTTCAAGACGCCCTTGCCCAAGTAACGCTTGCTCTTGGTGTCGCGCAGTTCCAACGCCTCCCGCGTGCCCGTGGAAGCCCCGGATGGCACCAAGGCCCGCCCCATGACGCCGGAGTCGAGATACACCTCCACCTCAACGGTTGGGTTGCCCCGTGAATCAATAACCTCCCGACCCAGCACTCCAATAATCTCGCCCATCAATCTCCTCCGGAAAGAATCAAAATTTGTGTGCGGCCATCACGGCCGGCACCTAAAGAAATCCTATTTAACAACCTCGCCCATCTTGAAGATCGGCAGATACATGGCGACAACCAAACCACCGATCATCCCGCCCAGAAAAACCATCATGAACGGCTCGATCATGGCGGTAAGGTTTTCAACGGCCTGGTCCACCTCTTCGTCATAGAAATCGGCGATTTTTTCAAGCATGACATCGAGCGCGCCGGTGGATTCGCCGACGTTGATCATCTGCACCACCATGCTCGGGAAAACCCCCGTCTCCTCGAGGGGCTCGGCAATGGCGCGGCCTTCGCTGATTGCATCGGCCACCCGGAAAACCGCGATCTCGATAATCTTGTTGCCGGCCGTCCTGCCGACCACCTGCAGGGACTCGAGTATGGGTACGCCACTTGTCATCATGGTTCCCAGGGTTCTGGTGAATTTCGCCACCGCGACCCTGCGGATCAAGGGCCCGAAGACTGGAAACTCCAGCAGCAGGGCGTCGATCCTGATCCGTCCCTTCTCTGTTTTGTAGACCTTCTTGAAGAGGAACACCAAGGCGACAATGGCCAGGATCGCATAATGAATGTTGTGCTGCACGAACTTGCTTATGCCAACCACCATCTGGGTCGGCGCCGGCAGAGCGGCCCCGAAATCGGCAAACATCTTCTCAAAAACAGGCACGACAAAGATAAGCATGACGCCCATGATGATGACCGAAATGGCGAGACAGATCACCGGATAGGTCATGGCGCCCTTCACCTTCTTCTTCAGGGTCATGCTCTTTTCCATGAACCCGGCCAGACGTGAAAGAATCGTATCGAGAATACCGCCGGTTTCACCGGCATCAATCATGTTGCAATAGAGACTGTCGAAAATCTCCGGATGTTTTTTCATCCCCTCGGCCAGGGTGGAACCGGTCTCCACATCAACCTTGATCTGCAACAATACCTTTTTGAAGGTAGGGTTTTCCTGCTGCGCGCCCAGGATACCGAGACTCTGCACCAAGGGCAAACCCGCATCGATCATGGTGGAGAGCTGCCTGGTAAAGATCACGACATCCTTGCCGGTGACCTTGGGCTGCATGAAGGCGACGTTTTCAAAGAGATCCTTGGGCGCTTCCTTGACCATGGAGGGGGTGATGCGCATTTTTTTCAGATGCGCATGCACGGCCTCTTCGCTGGGAACCTCAAGCTTCCCTTTACGTTTTTCGCCGTAGGTATTCTTACCCTTCCAGATATAAACGGGCATGCCCTCGACCTCTCTATATGCAAGAAATTAATAAATATGTTCGATAGTATCGTAACTTTTTTGGAAAAACAATAGCATACCTGTTAAAAAATCATTTCATATCAAAGTTCATCAATAATTGACACGCTGGACAAGTTAACAACTAATCCGCTGCGTGCCAGGGCACCCGACAGAAGATTGCCGGGCCTGAGCCTTGCCGGCGCCGGACAGCCTCTCCCGGCATCCATCGCGCCACATTATCCATGATGTTTTCCCTTGACAGCCTTCCACTTTTTTCTTATAAATTTTCGTTTTTCGATTCCTTAGAATTTAAAATGCTTCGAGAGATCCTTTCGCCACCCCGGACAAACGGGAACGTCGATCGCGAAAGAGCATTCGAACCACGACTGATAAAACAAAAAAATTTGACTTTTACTCCACCAGGAGAAGGTTACCAGCAAGGAGGTTCAACCATGGCAAGTGTAAAATCAGCAGCAAGCAACCAGATTAGCGCCACTGACAGCGTGAAGTACACCAGCGGCGCTTTCAGCCCGATCATCGACAAATGCGACGGCTGCGAGCGCGCCATCACGGTTGACGCCACCAAATATTGCAAATCCTACGTAAACCCGGAGGCCAAATGGCGCCTGGGCATCTGTAACTTTGCAACCCACGCCAAGCCGGAAATCACCGTTGCCAAGATCAAGGTCAACCCGTTGAAGGCATCCAAGCGGGCATCGAGCAAGGGAAAGAAGTAAATCTTCTTCACCTGCCAATCAAAAAATCCCATGCCACCAACCGTGGCATGGGATTTTTTTTGTCCGAACAACCGCCGGCGCACGCATCGTTCATACGTCGCCGGCGAACAGTTCAACTGCTGGCCTTCGGATACATGGCGCTCAGGATTCTCTCGTCGGCGAGAATCTCTTGGAATCTCTCATACGCGGCATCAAAATGGGCCGGTGCGTCCGCACGCTTGCGGAGTTCAGTGGCCGCCTCCTCGAACAGGGCCTCGGATCGGTCATGTATGGCCTGAAAAACCTTATCCAACACCAGTTCCGGCTTCTTCTCGTACGACGGCGGCTCCTTGCAGAGAGCGACAACCGCCTGCTCCACGGTCGGCTCCGGCACCAGTCGCATTAACTTGGCGACATCGTAGATATCAGCGGCCTGCACCATCCGGCACAGAACATCCGCGTCAATGCCCTTCAAAAACATCACCAGCGGCTCATCATACTCCTCCACGACATCGGCAAGCAGAAGCCGCACATAAGGGGTGATCTCTTCCAGGTGCAGAACGTTTTTTCGGATCGCGCCCACCAACCATTCGACCTGCATACGACGACTTTGCGCGACAAACGGCAAATACTTCTCGTACCATTTTCGCTTACCCGCTCCCCTGTCAACCATGCCGTCACCTGGGCCTGAACGCCTCTGTTGAAAATAAATTTTTGTAGATAGCCGAACCATTCCGCCGAACGGCAGCGCTTATAAATCCATTCATACCGGATAGAAACCACTTTGACAACACCTCGCTCAACTGTCGATGCACGCCTTCCCTGCCTTCGACGATGCACGGCCGGACTGCAGCCTCGCAGTCGCGCCCAGAAAACCGCCCGGCGGATGCCGATGTGCGATTGACCACCAAAGGGCCTCCAAAACCGCCGCCAAGTCAGGCATCACAAATTACAACATCTTGATTTCACGAGATGATTTAATACGAATGACAAAAAAGATGCTCCATAATTCGTTTGACCTCACGGGTGTGCCACGATAAAGTGTCAATATTGTTTGATACTCATTCCGACTCAATCATCATCCAGGGCGCCCTATCATGCCGAAAAGCACAGAACAACCTAACAACAAAAAGACCGTTATCATCACGGCCGCAATTGTTGCCATTGTCCTTGCCGGGCTGGTCTATTTCGGCTGGAAACATGCTGTTGACAAAGGACCACGCGAGGCTGCGGATGCCTTGCCACAACACAACGAGGAATCGCTTGCCACCACAAGCGCGCAAATCCAGAACCCGCTCACGGAGCCCACGGAAACGCCTCCGGCTGCGGCAATCGACGGCCACGAAGCTGCCAGCGCCACTCCGACACCGGCCGGCGACGCCGACCCCTGCAAGGAAGCGACGGATAAGATCGTCTCCTTTTTCCGGCACCTCGACAAGCAGGAGTACATCAAAAACTATGCCCTGAAGGAATCAAGCGAGGCGCACTTTGCCAAGATTGCCAAAAAGCTCTATGCAAAACCGCCGGTGGTCGCCAGGGAAACCGATGATCTTTTCACCATCCTCACCAATTCGGCGCATTTTTACAGGATACTCGGCAAGCAGGATCTGTTGCTGATCAAGGATATCCTTGAACACGAAGCCGATAACCGGGAAGAGGTGATGGCGGTTTTTTATCAGTGGTCCGAAAAGGAACAATCCTGCGACGCCCCGAACTTTCCTCTGCATCTGCCCCTGAACTCACTGTACGAGTATGCAGGTTTTTTCCTCAATACCCTGGGCGGGCAGTCATACCTCTTCCGTCGCGATTCCCAAACCCGCATGCTGATCAAATACTATGCGGTGACGATTCTCGATCGCGCCAACGAAAAGGGCCTGAACCGCCACGGCATTGATATCCGGACACCGCTTCGCTCCGCCATCGAAGAGATGGAGGTCTCCCGCAACATCAAGAACCGCGATGCGTATCTCAAAAAACTTACGGCCATGCGGGCAAAATATCAGAGGAAATACGGCAACAAATAACGCCGAACATCCTGTTTACAGGCAATAAAAAAGGGGAGGGATGTCGCCTTTGTCGGCGACATCCCCTCCCCTTTTTTTGAACCCGCGTTGTTGCAGGAACTAGCGACGATCCCCCATCAAACGCAGCAGACTGAGGAACAGATTGATAAAATCGAGGTAAAGCGCCAGCGCGCCCATGATCGCACCCTTGCGGATGGCGGCCTCGCCGCCGCTCATGATGCCACTGCCGCCTATCTGTTGAATCTTCTGCACATCATAGGCGGTAAGCCCGGTGAAAACCAGTACGCCGATGGCGGAAACCACCCAGGAAACCATGGAACTGCCGATGAAGATGTTGACCACCGAGGCAATGACCATGCCGACAAGACCCATGAAAAGAAAAGAGCCAACCCCGGTCAGATCCTTCTTGGTGACGGTGCCGTAAACCGCCATGACCGCAAACATGCCGCCGGCGACAAAAAAGGTGCTGGCCACCGAGGTGGCGGTGTACATGAGCAGGATGGCGGAGAGAGTGGCCCCGTTCAAGATCGAGTAGACAAGAAAGAGACCGGTGGCCGCCTGGGCGGAAATCTTCTCGATCCGCGCGGAGAGATAGATGACCATTCCCAGCTCACCAAAAATCAGGCCGTAAAAAAACAGGCGGTTGCCGAAGATAAGCTGCTGCGCCGCCGTGGAGTTGAAAACCAGAAAGGCCGTGAAGCCGGTCAGGCCGAGCCCGATGGCCATCCAGTTGAAAACCTTGGCGAGAAACATGGTCGCGGCGTCGACACCTGCCCCGGTAACCGCTGATTGCTGCTTTCCATCATATGGGTACATTCTTCCCTCCTCCTCGTTGATCACTTTGCTGACAATGCCTGCCTGAGTACGATTCCTCAGGTTTTAAGACCTGCCTGCCGCATCTTTTGTTCCGTTAAATATACATCATGCATCGATGAACAGCGACAACGAACGATCGGCTGCCGATCATTGTTCACTGCCCATCAAAATCGCCACCGGACGGGTTGCATCCAGCTGCTCGCAGGCGATCTTGATCGCGGCGGTGAGCGGCACGGCGATCAGCATCCCGACAATGCCCCACATCCACCCCCAGAAAAGCAGGGACAACAACACCACCAACGGACTCAGATCGAGTCCTTTCCCCATCAAACGCGGTTCGAGCACATTGCCCACCACCACCTGCACCGTCAGCAGCGCCAGCGCCACCAGACAGGCGCTGGTAACGGAGCCGGACTGAAACAGCGCCACCGCAACCGGCGGCAGGGTGGCGATCACCGAACCGATGTTGGGGATAAAGTTGAGCAGAAAGGTCATCACCGCCCAAAGAAAGGCAAAAGGAACCCCAAAATACTTCAGGACAATCCCTACCAGCAGGCCGGTCAGCAGGCTGAGGAAAATCTTCAGCCCAAGATACCGCTGCACCGCCTTGTTGATCCGCGCCATGGCGGCAAGAAAGGCCACCGATCTGCTGTCCCCGAATCCTCGCACAAGGCGATTGGTCATGCTTTCCTTCTCAGCCAGCATGAAAACCATGAAAAGCAGTACCCAAAAGGCGTTGCCGATAAAGGTGAAAAACGTCACCCCCATCTGCCCCACCATGGAGCCCAGCGGCTGCAGGTCGGCATGGCGGAAATTATCGGCAAAAGCGACAAACATCAGCCGCGCCTCCTGCCTGCTCATCTTCAAGCCGGCCAGGACCCGTTCGGCGTACCCCCAGAAAATCGCCTCGAACTCCGGCAACCGCTCCTGCAACTCGAGAAGATTCGCCTGCACCAACCGGGCGAGCAGATAAAACACCAAGGCCGCGCAGAACACCACCAGCAGGATACGCAACCCCACCGGCACCCGCAGCCGTTGCAGCAACTCCATCGGCAAGCCGAACGCATAACAGAAGAGCAGGGCAACCGACAAGGGCACGAACAAGAAGGCAAGGGTCTTCAGGATCAGCGCTGCCATCAACAGCAACGCCAGCCAGGCAGTAACGGCCAGTAAGCGGCCGGGAGGCGGCAATGACGAATCAGACCCCATACAACAACCGCGCCGGCGCGGAAACAATCACCAGGCCCCGCACACGCATCAATGCACTCCCTTGCTGTTCAGAAAGGCGCTGTACTTCATATCGGTGCCGACAATATGCTTGTCCAGCCAGTTTTTCAGGAAATTCATCACCTCGATGGTCATCGCCGCCTGCCCGGATTTGTACTGGCGCTGAAGATCAAGAACCTTGCCGGTCATCTTCTCGTGCTTATCCTTGTGATCCGCGTATCCCTCATAGCCATGCTTCTGCATCAACCCCTCTTCAAGGGCGAAATGACTTGCCGCGTAGGACACCAGCTTATCAAGAATCGGGCCGAGTACATCCTTGGCCTTGCCCTGGGCCATGGCGTCGTTCAGCTGATTGATCATGTCGATCAATTTTTTATGCTGATCATCGATTTCCTTGATTTTCACACTGTACGCATCTTTCCACGCCAACAGGGCCATACCATCCTCCGTTCGAGTCAGAAATAAAAAAAACCAACATTAAACTACTGCAACATATTGTCCTAAACATCTGCCAAGATCAATAAATTTCGAAACCCATCGCGGAAGGCCGGATTCACTTGGCGCCATGGGAAGCAAGATAATCTCGGTACTCCATATCGGTGCCGAGGATATGCTGATCAAGCCAATCCATCAAAAAATGCATGACGTCGATGCTCATCGCCACCCGCCCCTGACGGAAATCGGCCTGAAAGGCCCGCACCTTGGCGGCAAGCTGCTCGTGAACCCGTTTGTGCGCGTCATGCCCGGAAAATCCGTACTCCTTCATCAAACGCTCTTCGGTAACAAAATGCGTGGCGGTGTATTGCACCAATCGCTCAATAATCCCCTCAAGTACGCCTTTGGCCTTTTCCGTGGCCATGGCGTCATTGAGTTCGTTCATGATCGCGAACATGCGTTGATGCTGCGCGTCAATCTCGACGATGCCGACACTGTGCTTTCCCTTCCATTGCAAAAGTGGCATGAACAACTCCTATTTAATGTATAACGACCCGAAATTAAAAGGTAACCGTCTCGCCCGTCTCCGGCAGCCAAACCCTGCAGGCGGAGGATGAACGTTCAAGACATTTATCGATTTCACGGCGCGCAAGCAGCCGTTCCTCACGCTGGATATGCAGCAGCGCAAGAGCGTTTATCCCGGCCCGCGCGGCAAAATCAAGGCAGCCATGGATACTGCCGTGTCCCGGCGTCTCGCCGGTCAGCCGAAACGCCTCATGCACGGCAAGCCCGCAGCCGCACGCCAGTTCCTCGGTGGCCTGGGTTGGTCGGCCATCGCCGCTATAAAAAAAGGTCCGCTCGCCATCCTCAAGACGAAGCGCCAATGCGCGCTGCGAATGCAGCCCGACCGCCGTCCGCCATTGAAACCCGGCCACATCCACAAGCGTCCCCGGTTCCACCTCGCGGAACAACAGCGGATAATGCATCTTGACGGCAAAATTCGGATACGCAAGATCCAACGCCTGCCGCACTTTCGCTTGCACCCCGGCCGGCCCGAGGATAAACAACGGTTTCCGACGGTCCATCTCCCACAATCTCAAAAGCAGCAAGGGAAGGCCGAAAAAATGATCGCCGTGAAAATGGGATATCCATACCGCGTCCAGATCCTCGGCCAATGGCTGGCTGCGGAAGTAGTGATGCGGCACCGTGAATCCGCAATCGAGCAGGAGTTGTCGCCCCTGCCCGGCCGCTTCCGACCGGACCAGCAGGGATGTATTGGGATACAAGGGGTCACATGCCTCGCCGACCCCGAGAAAGGTAATTTTCATTATGCCTCGCTTCACTGGCAGGGTTCAATTTAATGAAGAGATTATACTACAAAGAGGTTGATCGCGAAACGGCGCAGCCGCACATAACTCTCACTAACAGCGGCGCCGACCCGCCAATCCGTCGCCCATGTTTTCCCCTATGCCCCAACCGCCTTGTTTGGTATGTTAACAAACCGACCAAGCAACCCATTCAGGCGTCAACATCCACCGAGGCTCCGCGTGCTCAATATCATCTGGACAGGTTTCTTTTTCCTGGCTGCGCTCTCCGTTCTCTATCAGGCCCTGTTCCTGCAACAGACAGCGGTCCTGAACGAGATCATGACCACCCTTTTCCAGTCCGCAAAAACCGCCTTCGACATCTCCCTCGGCCTCACCGGCGTCATGACCCTCTGGCTCGGCATCATGCGAATCGGTGAGGCGGGCGGGATGGTGGCCCTGCTCAGCCGCTGGCTGGCGCCGCCCTTTCGGGTCCTCTTTCCGGAACTGCCACCGGATCATCCGGCGGCCGGCGCAATGGTGATGAACATCGCCGCCAACATGCTCGGTCTCGATAACGCGGCGACCCCTCTCGGCCTCAAGGCGATGCGCGAACTCCAGACCATCAATCCCGATCCGGAGACAGCCAGCAACGCCCAAATCATGTTTCTGGTCATCAACACCTCGTCGGTGACCATCATCCCCACCACCATCTTCACCTATCTCTATCAGCTCGGCTACCCCAACCCCACCGAACTGTTCATCCCCATCCTGCTCGCCACCGGCTGCTCTTCCCTGGCCGGCCTGTGCGCTGTCTCCCTCTATCAGCGAATCAACCTTCTCACCCCGCGCCGGCTTCTCGCCCTCGGCGTCTTTTTCACCGGGATTTCCCTGCTTCTCACCTGCCTGCTCTCACTCGACCGCGAGACCATGCAGAGCCTCTCCCTCACCGCCAGCAACGGCTTTATCTTCGGGGTGATCATTCTCTTTCTGCTCCTTGCAGTCCTTAAAAAAATCAACGTCTACGAGCAGTTTATCGCCGGAGCCAAAGAGGGTTTTCTGGTCGCGATCGGCATCATCCCGTACCTGGTCGCGATGTTGGTGGCCATCGGTGTTTTCAGATCAAGCGGGGCCATGGATATACTCCTGTCGATAATCGACGCCGTGGTTCGCTCCATGGCCTGGACGCTCGCCAAACTGAACGTGATTCACTACCAAGGCGCCCCCCTCGCCTTTGTCGACGCCCTGCCCACCGGCTTCATGAAGCCGTTGAGCGGCAGCGGCGCCCGCGGCCTGATGATCGAAACCATCCAGACCCACGGCGTCGACAGTCTGGTGGCGAAGATCGTGGCGGTCATGCAGGGCAGCACGGAAACCACCTTCTATATCATCGCCGTCTATTTCGGCTCGGTGGGAATCAAAAAAACCCGCCACGCCGTGCCCTGCGGCCTGATTGCCGATACCGCCGGCATCACCGCCGCCATTGCCGTCTGCTATCTTTTTTTCGGCTGAAGCGCGAACAACATTCCGCATCCGCAATGGCTCTGCCTCCTCCGCCAGACTAGAAAAAAGAAATTTCATTGAACTCTTGCCCCTTCCATGTCTAATATGTGGAAGTTGTCTTAGTTCAGGCAGATAATTGACATCTCCTGATAACCATTCTTTCAAACATAACTGCTTTACCGTTCCACCCGTCAACACGCCATTGCCGGACGGTAAACAGCAGAAACCAGCCATATGTCAATCCCCACCCCCACCGACCTATGGCCATACAAAAGCAGCCATGCAACAGGAAACCAGCAAGCCTTTTCTTCAGCCATTTACCGTTCCGGAAAAATCGGAGTTCGACATCCTCATCGTCGACGATGAATTCGTGAACCGATTCCTGCTCAAGGATATCCTGGAGCAGGACGGGTATCGGACCCACGAGGCCAACAACGGCATCGAGGCCATCGACGCGGCCGTGCATCGCAAGACCGATCTGATCCTGATGGATATCATGATGCCGGACATGGATGGCTACGAAACCTGCCGCCGACTGAAAGAAGACCCGCGTACCGACAATATTCCGGTCATTTTCGTCACCGCCCTCACCGACACGGAGAACCTCGTCAAGGGTTTCGCCGTCGGCGCTGAAGACTATCTCGGCAAACCGATCAAGGAGGGTGAGGTCAGAGCCAGGGTGCAGACCCACCTGAAGCTGAAGGCCGCCATGGACAAAATCTCTCTCTACAATGAAGAGCTTGAGAAAGTGGTGGCGGAAAGCTCAAGGGAATTGATCCGCACCGAACGCCAAGCCGCCTTCGGTCAGCTGATCCAGGGGATCGTCCACAATCTCAAGGGGCCGCTGACCACCATCCGCGGCAGCTCCCAGGCATGCCGCTCAACCCTCAAGATGATTCGCAACGAGATAGAGCCGGGCGGAGATTCGCCGTTACCGGATATCAGCAAGGTTGCCAAATTGACCGACGGCGCGATAAAGGCGATTGACCTCGCCGAGACCGCCTCCGGTCGCCTGACCGAAATGATCAACTCGCTGATGTCAAAAAGCAGCGCCGACCAGTCCAGCAAGCCCGAACGGCTCGACCTGAACAGCATCATCCGTTCCGAGCTGGCTTTTCTCGAGGGAGACCTGCATTTCAAGCACCATATCAAAAAGAACATCGATCTGACCACGAAGCCGATCCCGATCCTGGCTATTGCCCCTGAGCTCGCCCAGGTATTCAACAACATGATCAGCAATGCCATTGATGCCATGCATGGCAATGCCGACCAGACAATCTCCATCTCGACAACGCTCAACAACCACTATGCATGGCTGTCGATCACCGATACCGGCGGCGGGATCGCGCCGGAAAATATCAACAAGATATTCGATCCGTTCTTCACGACCAAACCCAAGCACGACGACAGCAACCCCTCCCCCAAGGGCCCGATCGGAACCGGGTTGGGGCTCTACATGTGCCTGCGTTCGATAAAGGCGCTTAACGGCGATATCCTGGTTGAAAGCAAGAAAGGGGAAGGGACAACCTTCAACATCAAAATCCCGCTGGCCGGACCCATCGAAATATCCTGATTGGCACGGACAAGGCAACCACGGACAAACCTCACCTCGAAGCTAGTGGAGCAACGCAATGCCAGAAAAACGAAATTACAAGATATTGATCGTTGACGACGACAAAGACATCCTGAGCATGCTGGAAATGGCGTTTTTGCCCACCTCTTACGACGTCACCACCATCGATCATCCTTTGCAGGCATACAAGATGATCGAAAACGAACATTTCGACATGGTGATCAGCGACATCCAGATGCCGCAGATGGACGGCCTGACCCTGCTGCGCAAGATCAAGAATTTCAACGGCATGATCCAGGTGGTGATGATGACCGCCCACATCACCATCAGCAACACCCTTGACGCTTTCCGCTACGGCGCGGTCGACATCTTTTTCAAACCGTTCGAGGATATCAACGAAATCATCGCCGCCGCCGACGGCGTGGCCGTCAAGCTCAACCGGGTCAACAGCATCTTGCATAAACTAGCCGAAGGAGAAAAATAAGCCATGAGCAGCGAAATGGATCTCGAGGCACTGCATGGTTTTCTCGACGAGTCATCGGACTCCATGCAAGGCATCGAAGCGGATTTCATCGATCTGGAAAGAGATCCGGCCAACCTGGAAATCATCAACAGGATATTCCGACCGATCCACAGCCTGAAGGGCAACTCCGGCTTCTTCGGCCTCACCAACATCAACAAGTTCTCCCACCGCCTGGAAAACCTGCTCGACAACGTCCGGAAGGGCGATCTGGTCATTAACAAGGAGATCATCGACACCCTTCTGACCGGCGCTGATTATCTGCGGCAAATGGTGGACAGGGCCTACAACGCCCCCAGCGACACCGTTCTCCGTGACAAAGAAAACGAGTTCCTGGCCAAGGTCGAACAGATCAAGCCTGAAAAACCGGCCGGCTCCGTTACCAGTGTCCTCACCCTGGAAAAACTCCTTCAGGAGGCAATGGACAACGACATCTCGCCCAGCGAAAATACCTTGATCAGCAACCTGCTCAGCAGGATCGAAAAAGCCAACAAGGAAATCGAACTCCTGATCAGCGACGCCAAAAGCACTGGCGCTACCGCAAAACGATCCACGGTGGCCAAGTACATGATTGGCGACGATGATTACACCGGGGTCGTCAAACCCCTGCTCGACGTGGCCAGCCGGATGGACAAGAAAAACCCGGTGGACCGCGACCTGCAACGGGAGTTTGAAACCGTCCTCACCGCCTTGCGTGAAGTGTTCAAGAACGACAGCGATGCCGCCCATGAGCTTGAAGAGTTGCAATCCATGTGCAATTTCTTCGACGACGCGCTGCTGATCGCCAGCAATGAATTCACCACCTCGACCAGCAAGTCCATCGACGCCATCCTGGGTAAATTCGAGATCGCCGAGGCCGATGAACCGGCAATCGGCGCCGAAACCTTCGGCAAGCTCGGCGAAATCCTCATCTCCCAGAAAAAGGTCTCACCGGATCAACTCACCAATGCGCTCAAAAAACAGAAAAAGGTCGGTGAAATCCTCGTCGAAGACGGTGTCCTGAAGGATGCCGACCTCCAGGAGGCACTTACCATCCAGCAGAAGAACGCCCTTGAGGAACACACCAAAAAGGCAACCGACAGCCGCGAAATTAAAAAAACCATCCGTATCGATCAGGACAAGCTGGACAGCTTCGCCAACTTTGTCGGCGAGCTGTTCATCAATATCGACTCCTTCAGTTTCCTGAAAAAACAGCTGGAAGAGGCTGAGGTCGATTTTGACATCATGGCCCGCTTCACCAACACCATCACCTCCCTCGACGAAATGGTGGACACCCTCCAGGAAAGCATCATGGGGATACGAAAGGTTCCCATCGACACCCTGTTTAAACGGTTTCCCAGGGTAATCCGCCAACTCGCCGGCTCACTGAACAAGGATATCGATTTCAGGATCGTCGGGGAAGAGACCGTCATCGACAAGGACCTGCTGGAAAAAATAGAAAATCCCCTGGTCCACATGCTGCGCAACTCGGTTGACCACGGCATCGAACTGCCGAAGGTCCGGGCCAACAACAATAAACCGACCACCGGCACCCTGGAACTGAAAGCGGCGGTGGATGAAAACTATTTTTATATCACCATCACCGACGACGGCAAGGGCATGGACCCGCAGACGATCAAGGGCGTGGCGATCAAGAAAAACTTCCTTACCCAGGCAGAGGCGGATCAGCTTTCCGACAAGGAACTGATCAACCTCATCTTCAAGCCCGGCTTCAGTTCCGCCGAAAATATCAGCGATGTCTCGGGTCGCGGCGTCGGCATGGACGTCGTGCAGTCGGTCTTAAAGGAAACCCAGGGCGCCGTGGATGTGGAATCGGTGGTGAACCAGGGCACCAAGGTGTTGCTCAAGATCCCGCTGACGAAAACCCTGGTCGCCAAGGAGGCGATGATCGTTTCCGTTTACAATCGCATCCTGGCAATCCCCTCCGAGGACATTACCGCCACCATTGAAGCCAGGGATGAGGACGCCACCAGACTTTTTTCCGGCGACAACTGCATCCAATACCACGGCTCGATTTACCAGGTCGTCAATCTGGGCTCGTTCCTGTTCCCGAAGGCCA
>DHYT01000080.1 GCA_002415465.1 Desulfobulbaceae bacterium UBA5123 | reverse complement strand
AAGTATGGTAATACATCGGCGGCCAGTATGCCCATTGCCTTGGACGAGGCCAATCGCGAGGGGCGGATTAAACCGGGTGATATCGTGGTTTTCTGTGCCTTCGGTGGCGGCTTCACCTGGGGTGCCACCGTCATGCGCTGGTGACCTTTTCTCCCTTCCCTGCTTCCGTTTCTGAACCGCACAACAGTTCCAGAGTTTCTACAAACGACGAGAGGTTGACAAGCGTGGATTATTTTCTCAGCGAAGAACAGCAGATGATCGTTGACGTGGCCCGGCAGATCACCGATGAGATGATCATTCCGCAGCGGGCCGAGTTGGACGAGAAGGAAGAATTCCCCGGCGATATCCTGCAGGCCATCGCCCAGGCCGATCTGTTCGGCTTGTATATCCCCGAGGAGTATGGCGGTTTCGGCGGCGGCTGTTTTGACATGGTGCTGGCCCTCGAGCAGTTCGGCCGGGGCTGCGTCGGCATCGCCACCGCCTTTGCCGCCAATGCCCTGGGCGCCTATCCGATGCTGATCTCCGGCAGCGACGAACTGAAACAGAAATACCTTCCCGATGTGGCCAGCGGCAAGAAGTACGCCGCCTTCGCCCTCACCGAGGCCAATGCCGGCAGCGATGCCTCCGGCATTCAGACCACGGCGGTACTCGACGGCGACCACTGGGTGCTGAACGGCACCAAGCAGTGGATCACCAACGGCGGCGAGGCCAACATCTACACCGTTATCGCCATCACCGACCGCGCCAAGGGTCCGCGCGGCGCGACCATGTTCGTGGTCGAGGACACCGACGAGGGGTTTTCCTACGGCGCCAAGGAGAAGAAGCTCGGCATCCGCGCCTCCTCCACCCGCGAACTGATCTTCAAGGATTGCCGGATTCCCGCCGACCGGGTCATCGGTCGGGTCGGCACCGGCTTTATCACCATCATGCGCACCCTTGATCTTTCCCGACCCGGCATCGCCGCATTGGGCCTCGGCCTCGGCCAGGGCGCCCTTGACGAGGCGGTGACCTACGCCAAGCAGCGGGTTCAGTTCGGCAAGCCGATCATCTCCTTTCAGGCCGTGCAGCACATGCTCGCCGACATGGCGATCCAGCTCGAGGCGTCCCGCGCCCTGGTTTACGCCACCGCCCGCAACGTCGATGTCCACAAGTCCGGGGTTTCGAAGATCTCCTCCATGTGCAAGGTAATGGCCACCGACATGGCGATGAAGGTGACCACCGACGCGGTGCAGGTGCTGGCCGGTTACGGCTACATGCGCGAGTATCCGGTGGAGAAGATGATGCGCGACGCCAAGATCCTCCAGATCTACGAGGGCACCAACCAGATCCAGCGCAACGTCATCGGTCAGGAACTGAACAAGGAGTACGGCAAGAAGTAATGAAGATCTTTGTCTGCGTCAAACAGGTGCCGGACGCCAAGGATGTCCGCCTCGACCCCAAAACCAACACCCTGGCCCGCGAGGGGGTGCAGTCGATCATGAACCCCTATGATCGGCACGCCCTGGAAGCGGCGGTGAGGCTGAAGGAGGAGCACGGCGGCACGGTCACCGTGATCAGCATGGGGCCGCCGCAGGCCGAGGCCACCCTCCGCGAGGCGATCTCCTGCGGGGCCGACGAGATGGCGCTGGTCTCCGACCGCGCCTTTGCCGGCGCCGACACCTGGGCCACCACCTATACCCTCTCCATGGCGATCAAGAAGCTTGGCGGCGCCGATCTGATCATCTGCGGCAAGCAGGCCATCGACGGCGATACCGCCCAGGTCGGGCCGGGCTTGGCCGAGCGCATGGAGATGCCCTATCTCACCTGTGTGCGCAAGGTTGTTTCCTTGGCCGGCAAGGTCATCCGTCTCGAGCGGATGATGGACGACGGCTACGACGTGGTCGAGGCGGAGTTGCCGATGCTGTTCACGGTGGTCAAAGAGATCAACGAGCCGCGCATCCCGTCGCTCAAGGGCAAGATGAAGGCCAAGAAGCAGGAGATGGTGCTGCTTTCCGCCGCCGATATCGATGCCGATCCGGATCTGCTGGGCCTCAAGGGCTCTCCGACCCAGGTGGTCAAGGTTTTTGCCCCCGAGATGCGGGGCGAGCGCTGCCTGCTTACCGGCACCGCCGATGAACAGGTTGCGCAACTGGCCGCCAGGCTGCAAGCGATACTGTAACGGGTTTACGGAAACAATGCTGAAAATAGACCTTGATACCTGTATAGGCTGCGGCGTCTGCGAGGCCAACTGCGCCTTTGGCGCCATCACCATGGAAGCCGGGCGGCCGGTGGTCAACGAAAAATGCACCCTCTGCGGCACCTGTGTCGATAACTGCGAGGTCGACGCCATCGCCATCGAGCGCGAGGCCAAGGCCCGGCAGGACGATCTCGCCACCTGGTCCGGGGTCTGGGTCTTTGCCGAGTACCGGCACGGCCGCATCGCGCCGGTGGCCCTTGAACTGCTCGGCGCCGGTCGCGCCCTTGCCGACACCCGCGGGGTGAAGCTTGCCGCGGTGCTGCTCGGCGACAATCTCGGCGCGGCGGCTGGTGATCTCATCGCTTACGGCGCCGATACCGTCTATGTGGCCGACAATCCCGCCTTTGCCCATTTTACCGATGACGCCTTCGGCAACGTCCTTACCGATCTGATCCGCGAACACCGGCCCGAGATAGTGCTGGCCGGCGCCACCGCCATCGGCCGGTCGGTGATCCCCAGGGTCGCCACTATCCTGGGCGCCGGGCTCACCGCCGATTGCACCGATCTTGCCATCCGCGCGGAAGACGGGGCGCTGCTGCAGACCCGGCCCGCCTTCGGCGGCAACATCATGGCGACCATCGTCTGCCCCGACACCCGGCCGCAGATGGCCACCGTCCGGCCGCTGGTGATGAAACCCCTGGGCCGCGATGAGTCGCGACAGGGCGAGATTGTCGTCATCGCCCCAGCCGCCGAGCGGTTGCGGTCGCGCGTGCAGGTGGTTGAATCGGTTGTTGCGGAAAGCGAGCAGGCCAACATCACCGAAGCGGAGATTGTGGTCGCCGGCGGCCGCGGCCTTGACGGCGAGAAAGGGTTCCAGCTGGTCAGGGATCTTGCCGACGCCCTGGGGGGCGCCGTGGGCGCTTCACGGGCGGCGGTGGATGCCGGTTGGGTGGGGTACCCCCATCAGGTCGGGCAGACCGGCAAGACCGTGCGCCCGAACATCTACATCGCCTGCGGCATCAGCGGCGCGATCCAGCACATGGTCGGCATGCAGGACTCCGA
>DHYT01000041.1 GCA_002415465.1 Desulfobulbaceae bacterium UBA5123 | reverse complement strand
GGCTTGGTGGTAAAGAACGGATCGAAGATCCGCTGGAGGTCCTTGGCGGCGATCCCGCCCCCCTGATCGGCGACCCGAATCTCGAGGTACGGCGGCCGCCCTTCCTCGGCGGGCAGGCTGCGGCTGGCCAGCCGCACCTCGCCGCCCTGCATGCTTTCCACGCCGTTCAGCAGCAGATTGAAAAGCAGCTGCCGCAACAACGTCTCGTCGCCGACAATCTCCTCGCGGTCGTGCGCATAATGACACGAAAACACGACATTGGCGGCCTTGTCAAGTTGCCGGACCTGCTCAACCGCCCCGTCAAGCAACCGCCGCACGGCAACCGGCCCCAACCGCGGCTCAGGCAGACTGGCAAAGGTGACATAGTTGTTGAGCAGATGATCCATGGCGTGAATGGCGCTGATCATCCGCGCGGTAATCCGCTGGTTGTCGGGGTCGTCACGCAACTCCCGATTCAGCATGGAGGCGAACAGTTCCAGGCTCCCCAAGGGATTCTTGAGCTCCTGGCTCATGCAGACCGCCATCTCCTGCATGGCTTCGAAACGACGCTGCCGATCGAATTGCGCTTCCGCGAGATGGAGGTAGGTGACATCCTCAACGGAAAGAAAAAACCCGCCCATCTGCAAGAACGGGCTTCGCAATTCATTGCGGGCAATGGCGAGATACCGTTTTTCGCCTTGCCTGTCGCCCCCGACCGCTTCACAGAGCAAATTCGACCCGGATTTCTGCAACCGGACCAGATCGGCCTGCCCCACCTGCAAAACCCGCCCCAGCAACTCCCAGCAGGAACGATTCTGCACAGAAACCCCGGCCAGGCCGAGAAGCCTTCTGGCCTTCTGATTGACGGCCAGGGTCTGACCGTCGCGGTCGGCGAACAACATGCCGTTGGGCAGGCTTTCAATAACAGCGAAAAGGAACTCGCGAAGCTGATCCGCTTCTTCAAAGGAAAGTTGACCCATAACCCTCTATCTACAACCCGCGGCCGGCAAACCATGACCGGGGATACCCGTTAAGTTGGCGCCGCCCGACGGCAGCCCTATTTCCCCAAGACCGGCTCAACCTTCAACATGGTACTGTCTATCTTCAACTGGTTCAGTCGCTCCGTGGCCACCCGGCGCCACATCTCGCTTTCGCCGCCGCGGGCAAGCTCCAGCAAGGCGCGCGCCTCCTTGAGCTTGCCGGCCAAGGCCAGAGCGGTCCCCTGGCGCACCTGCAACGACTGCGCCATCTCGCCCGCCTGCGGCATCCCCGCGGCCAGACCGACGGCGTAAATCTTTGCCGCGCCGCCATAATCGCCGGCCTTGAGCAGATTGTCACCCAGGCGGCCATGCCACTCCTGAAGCTCGTCGGGAGCAAGCCACTCCTCCTTGGCAAAGCGCGCCAGCAACGCCTGCGCCTCGGCGGTGCGCCCCAGCCGGGTCAGCATCTTCAGGGCGGCCGCCGCATACAGCGGCTTCTGCTCAGGGACGGTCAGACGGTCCACCGCCTCGACATAGAAGGCCGCGGCCCCGGCCTCGTTGCCCCGCGCCTCTTCGAGTAGGCCGCTCTGATAGACAAATTCGCCCAGCGACTTGTCGTCCTTGTAGACCTTACGCAGATGGGTCAACAACCGGTCCGCGGCGATCCAGTCCTTCTTGGCGAGGTAAACGCGGGCCCGACGGTAATACAGGTCGGCTTTTTCCGCATCGGTAAGCGGCAAGGCCAGCGCCCGATAGTAGACCACCGCCGCCTGGTCGTAGAGCGTCAACGCCTCGAACGCCTGCCCGACACCATAGAGCAGGCGCCCTTGCCGGTAGGCCGTCACATGCCGATACTCGGCTCGATACAGATCATACACTTCCTGATAGCGCTTCGCCGCCAGATGTTCCTGCACGCGCTCCACCAACAGGTCGCCCACCAGCGTTTCCATCTCCTGACGGAGAGGGCCATCGGGGGCGTGCTGGATAAAATTCGCCGCCACCTCGAACAGGCGCGGGTTATCCTTGCGCGCCTGATAACGGCGGACAAGGGCAAGACGGGCCTCCTGGGCGACAGGATCGCGGTAAAACCGGTCAAGCACATCCATATAGGGCTTGTCACCCAACGGATCGGTGAGATCGGTGGGCTTTTTCCAGTCCGGGATAACCAGGCCCGGATCGTCCCGATGCTGCGCCTTGCGGAAACGGCTCAGCACCGCCGCCCGCGAATCCTCAGCCCCCTCATCGAGCACCATGTCGTACAGCCGCTGCGCCGCGTCTTCATCCCCCTGCCGGTGATAACTCTCCCCTATCTCGAAAAATACCTCGGGGCGGAGATTGGAGCCCTTGTCGAGATTCAGATAATGAAAAAGCTGATTCCGGCCCTGCATCTCGTTGCCGACCTTGCAATAGGTCTTCCCCAGCTTGACCAGCAGGGTCGGATCAACGAAATGATAATCCGGCCGCATGGCGACGACATTCTTATAGGCGGCAAAGGCGGCAAGATACTGCTCGCCCGCATACAGCGCGTCGCCAAGCCCGACGAAGCCGCGCAGGCGCATGGTCGGGTCGTCGACCTTGGTCAGCTCCTCGAACACCGCCGTCGCCTCGGCGAGACGGCCGATCTCGAGAAAGGTCTGCCCCCGCCAGTAACGAGCCTGCGGAACAAGGGGAGAGGCCGGGAACCGCTTGAGGAACAGGTTGAAATAAATCAACGCCTCCCGGAACATTCGCATGTTGAAATGGGCGATCGCGCCCTCGTAATACGCCTCCTGATAACGGGGAGAGGCCGGATAATCAATGGTATACCGCTTAAAGAGATCCCGCACATAACGCCAGTTCGGCTCCTTGGCCGTCAACGCATGCTTCTTTGCCTGCTGCGCGGCCTGCCAAAGGGCCTCTTCCGCATGCTCGGCGTTGGGGAAGCGGTCTTGATAACGCTGGAAATAGACGGCGGCGGCTAGGCTTCGCTCCGCGTCACGGGCGGCCACGGCCTGCCCCCACAACACCTCGGGGGCGATCTCGACGGCCGGGGGCTCCTCGGCCCAAGCGCCATGCCCGAGGAGAGGGAAAAGAAGGGTAAACAACACGAGGGAGCGCAGCAAACACCCGGCGAAGGAACACCGGCGGAAAACGCGCCGAGATACATGCAGTGAAAAGGAGACAGGCACGGGTTCCGGTTCTCACTCCTGAAGAAGGACTGCCCTGAAAAAAACCTGTATTGCCGCCGTCCGCGCCCTTATTGCTGCACCGCCGGTGGATCGGCAATCTCATACCGCTTCAGTTTTTCAATCAGCGTCGTCCGATTGACATTGAGCAACTTGGCGGCCCGGTTTTTCACCCAACCGGTTTGCGCAAGCGCCTGCAAGATGAGCTTCTTTTCGAATTCGGCAACGATCTCACTTAGCACGAACCCCTCGTCCGGAATCTCGCCGGCCCCGCTCGCCGGGACAGCCACGCCCGGCCTGCCGCCGTCGGCAAGAAGGCGCTCGGGGAGATCAGCCACGGTCAACTCCTCGCCCATGGAGAGGATGACCATGCGCTCGACAACGTTTTCAAGCTCCCGGACATTGCCCGGCCAACGGTAGCGCCGCAGGCAGGCCATGACCTCCGGGCTGACGCCGGTGATCGGCTTCCGCCTGGCGGCGGTGAACTTGCCGATGAAGTGGTCCACCAGCAACGCGATGTCCCCCTCGCGCTGCCGCAGGGGCGGCGATTCGATGGGGATCACGTTGAGGCGGTAATAGAGATCCTCGCGGAAGGTCCCCTTGCGGACCTCTTCCTCAAGATCGCGATTGGTGGCGGCAACCACCCGAAAATCGGAGTGGATCGTCTTGGTGCCGCCCACCCGTTCGAACTGCCGCTCCTGCAGAACCCGCAACAGCTTGACCTGGAGCATGGGGCTCATCTCGGAAATCTCATCGAGAAAGACGGTGCCGCCGTCGGCCAACTCGAAACGCCCCATCCGGGTGCGGATGGCGTGGGTGAACGCCCCCTTCTCGTGTCCGAACAGCTC
>DHYT01000155.1 GCA_002415465.1 Desulfobulbaceae bacterium UBA5123 | reverse complement strand
GGTGCTGTCGGTGAACACCATCTTTGCCCGACTTTACTCGGAGCGGGCGGTGCAGAACGCCATGCTCCTGGGGTTTGACAAGATCGGTTTCGACTATAACCGGGAGGACGCCAAGTACTGGCCGTTCGGCATCGGCGCCTCGGACGTGCCGGTGCGGCAATGGCTCGGAGTCTACAACGCCTTCCTCGACGGGTTGTACCGGCGGCCCGCGTTCGTGCAGCGCATCCTGGTCAACGGGTGGCCGGTTTACGAGCGGCGCACCGATCCGGAAAACGTGCCGATTCCGCTCTTTGACGCCAAGCAGGAGCGGGAGAAGGAGATGTTTGCCCTCTACGAGGTCTGTAATCGCGGCACCGGCGCCACCATGCAGCCCGAGTTCAAGTACCACAAGAACCNNACTGGGCCAGCTCCAGTCTGAGCATGCCGGCGATCTTCTTCATGGCCTTGTTCTGGGCGGCGCCGCCCACCCGGGAGACGCTCAGGCCGACGTTGATCGCCGGCCGGATCTACGAATTTCTCTTCAAACGGGAGCTGCAGGCCATGATGGACCGGCAGATAGAGGCGGCCAAACAGGACAACGGCCACTTCCGCAACAACCACCTCTACTGGGCCAATGTCAATCGCTACATGGAACAGCTTCTCAACGACAAACACGGCCAGGAATACATCTACGACAGCATTATCGGTGTGGACGGCTACCAGGAGGCACTGGAGCAGATCCTCAACAGCAACAACCGGATCTACGCCGGTCGTGACGACCTCTTTGCCCAGTTGGTGCAGTACTACTGTGACCAGGAGAAGGTGGTGAAGATGAAGACGCCGGCCCCGACCGCGGAGTAGGGCGGGCGGCGGTGGGCGCCGCCCGGCGCCTCTGCCCCTCGGATGGTTTCGCCAAATCCGCCTTTACAAATACCGGTTGGCTGTGTAATAGTCTCGAATCACAAGGTAATCCATCACTTAGTTCCTATCCGGCAACGCCCCATGGACCGTTGGCACCTGTTGCCCCCTGGTTCAGTGGCCGGCCGGTTGGTGATCTTCGGTGTGCAGGCCCGGCCTGATCTGTCCGGGCTCCTCTCTCAAGTCATCCTATCCTTCGAGGTACTTATATGATGAAAATTGGTCGCAACGATCCCTGCTTTTGCGGCAGCGGCAAGAAATACAAGAAATGTTGTTACGGAAAGGTGCAGGAGGCACGGGCGGCAGCGCCGGCCGGACCGCCGCAGCTTTCGCTGAAGGCGGAGGTCGAGAAGATCCAGCAGGCGGCGGTTGCCGGCAAGAGCGAGGTGCGGACCATCGGCGTCTTTGTCCTCTTCTCCACCGAGAGCGGCAACGCCTGGCTGCTGGAGCTCACCGACATGGACGCATTGCTGGTGGCACGGGACGGTGCGGCCTGCGAGGTCGATATCATCGAATCGGCCGAAACCATGGAGATCAACTGGAGCCATCAGTTCGCGGTCAGAAACAAGCGGCTGGTGGTCACCTCCTATGCCGACAAGACGGAGCAGGTGTTGGAAGGGTGCCCCACCCACAGCATCTGGGCGGCGATCAAGAAGATCCACCAGAAGTTCCCCGCCGAGGTGCTGGAGCGCATCCACCTCGAGCTGCCGTCCGAAGAGGCAGCCGCAGCCGAAGGGACCAACTGAGAAGCAATGGCTGCCGCCGTTGTCCTGCCTGTGACCGCGGCGGCGGTCTGCTCCTGAGCCGTATACTGCGACGGGCCCTTTCCCTGTGAAAAGGGCCCGTTGGGCAACAACCTCCATGCAGATCCCGAAAGTCTTTCGCCCCCTCCCCATGCTGGGAATGATGGGGCTGATCTTTTTCTGTTCCGCCCAACCGGGCGACACCCTCCCTCTGCCGGCCTGGGTCGGCATCGACAAGCTTCTCCACTGCCTCGTCTACGGGGCCCTGGCGGTGACCGTTCTCTACGCCTTCCCTGGTTGGGCCGAGTGGCCGGCCGGCCGCTGGCGTGGCCTGGCAGTGGTCCTCGTCTGCCTGCTCTACGGCATCAGCGATGAATTCCACCAATCCTTTGTTCCCAACCGGGACGTGTCGCTGGGCGATCTGGCTGCCGACACCGTCGGCGGGCTGCTGGGCGTCGTGCTCTGGCGTTGGTGGTTTGCCGTCAAGGCACGGGGCCGCTGGCGGGCCTAAATCGCGGCTCCGGCGAGAAAGGGAACCGGCGGCGGGGTGATCGGGCCGGCGGTGTCGGAGGCGGTGGGCGGTTCTAACGGGGCGTCCTGGCCGCTGTCGCCTTGGTGGGCTGTTGACTCGCCGAATTGATCCAGGTAGAGGCAGGCGAGACAGCCCGCCTGGAAGGGGAGAAGGACCAGGCCGAGGAGTCCCAGAGGGGCGAAGATCGCCGCCGCCACTTCGATGAGCAGGGTGGGAACCACGGTGACCAGCAGGATGAAGACCAGGTGGGCGAAGAATCCCTGGTCACTGACCCTGGCCTTGCTGATGCGCATGGCCTCGCCCAGGGAGAGCCTTCTGTCCGCCATCAGCGGCAGGGTGTAAAGCCACCAGGTGGCGAAGAGGACGCCGGGGATGATGAAGAGAAAGAAGCCCAGGCCGATGAGCAGGCCGAGGGCGATGAGGGGAAAGAGTTCGCCGAACCTGGAGAGCCCGGCAAAGAGATCGTTGAAGGCCATGGCACGCCCGTCGCGGAGCCTGGCGATGATCATCAGCATGTAGGCCCCGAAGAGCGGCCCGCTGAGGATGCCCACCGACAGGGAGACGAGCAGGGAGAGCAGCACTCCGCCACCGATGAGGATGAGCGGTTCCTCTGTGAGCAACTGGTAGCTTTTTTCCAAGTAACCCTGAAAATCCATGGTGGCACCCCCTGTTGGTGTTGGCCTGGGCAGGACTGTTTCCGTTTTGTACTGAAAGGAACGCCGTNNTGCAAGGCCTTCTTCGAGGAGTTGGTGAGCAGTGCCGCCAGCAGCAGCGAGGTAGCGTGTCCCAAGTGCGGCAGCCGGCAGGTGAAGAAAACCGTCTCTTCGGCAAGTTTTCGCATCGCAGGTTCTGGCGCTTCGATACCCAGCGGCGCCTTGTCGGGCTGCTCTTCCAAATCCGGCTTTTCCTGAGGCTGATCCGCCTGCGGCCCGGGCGGCCGCGCAACCTTGCTTTCGCCTCCTTCGCGCCCCTTGCGCCACCCTGCGGTGGGCAGGGGGCGTTTTTTTTCTTTCCTCCTTCTTCCCCGCTTGCGCATAACCCTCCCTTGCATTGTTGACGGCGACAGTGCTAGGGTGTTGGTGATTCCCACCCCATCTCGGCGCGGGAGCCCGGTTTTTTCATTCAGCCAAGGCAAACGGAGGTCCGGGTCCATGGAATATCTGGTCATCGGCAGCGGCGTTGCCGGCATCAGTGGAGCCGCCGCCATTCGTCAACGGGACAGCGGGGGGCGTATCACCATCCTTACCGAAGAGGCGTACCCCTTTTACAGCCGGATTCGATTGCCGGATTTTTTGGCTGGCCGCGTGTCCCAGGAGGCGTTGCAGCTCAAGAAGGAGTCCTGGTACCGGGAGCAGCGCATCGATCTTCGCCTCGAGCAACAGGTGGCGGCATTGGATGTCGCCGCCGGCTCGGTCCGGACCCTCGCCGGCGCTTCCTTCCCCTTTGACCGGCTGCTTCTGGCAACCGGCGGGGTTTCCTTTGTGCCGCCCGTTGCCGGGGCCGGCAAGGAAGGGGTGTTTACCCTGCGTACCCTGGGCGACGCCATCCGTATCAGGGCCCATGCCGCCACCGCCAAGCGGGTGGTGGTGATCGGCGGCGGCGTGCTCGGGCTTGAGGCGGGCAACGGCTTGCGGTTGGCAGGCTGCCAGGTGACCGTGATCGAATTCTTTGACCGGTTGTTGCCCCGGCAGACAGATCCCGTCGGCAGCGCCCTTCTCAAGGCCCGTCTGGAGGGGATGGGGTTTGCCTTTGTCCTGCCGGCCAGGGTGGAGCAGATCCTTGGTGAGGAACGGGTCAGCGGCCTGCGCCTTGCAGACGGCCGTGAGCTCGCCTGTGACCTTGTGATCATCGCGGCCGGCGTCCGCGCCAACCTGGGCCTGGCCCGGGAGGCGGGGCTTGCGGTCGACCGGGGGGTGCTGGTGGACGATCGGATGTGCACCTCGCACCCGCAGATCTTTGCCGCCGGTGATCTGGTTCAGCATCGCGATACCACCTACGGCATCTGGCCGGCCGCTCAGGAACAGGGCGAGGTGGCCGGCGCCAACCTGGCCGGGGACGATCTGCGGTTCACCGGCATGGTTCCCTCCAACCTGCTGAAGGTGGCGGGCATCGACCTCTTTGCCATGGGGGATATCGATGGTGAGGGCCGGCGGGAGCAGGCGGCCATCGTCAACCTTGACGAGGAGCGGGCGGTTTACTGGAAGTTGGTTCTGGACGAGCGCGAACGGCTCATCGGGGCCATCCTCTTTGGCGACCTGAGCCACCGTCGCCGTCTGGTTGCCGCCATCGATGAGGTCCGCGCCGTTTCGCCGGGGTTGCGTGCCGCCTTGCAGGAAGGGCATCTGGAGCGACTCTAGAATGCTGGCCAAAAAAATAATTTTCGAGTAGCTTGACGTTCTTGACACTATAAAGATATATTCACAAGTTTTCCGGTTTACCCGGATATGGATGACGGTTTGGGGGGGCTCCGGGCGATTTTCCCGGCGTTGACCGTCGCCTCCGGCAAGACACGGTTTTGGCAACGAGCCTTTTATCCGGATCGGCACCGACCTTTACGGTTTCGGCAACTTGGGACGCATGGAAGGACGATGATGAATCGGGGCAGCAAGCGCGAACTCATTGGTAACGCGGGGATGGTGATCCTGGACACCGTCCGTCGCCTCAACCGGCGCAATGCGGTAGATCATCTGCTCAAGCTGGTCAACAAGACTCATCCCGCCGACCTGGCATGGGTTTTCCGCCACCTCAATCTCCAGGAGCGCCAGAGTATCTTCAGCATCATCGCCCAGACCCCGGTGGTCGGTGAGTTCCTGAGCGAACTCGACGAGGCGATCATGTTGGAGGTGGTTCATGATCTGCCGCCCCAGTTCATGGTCACCATCATCAACGAGATGGCCTCGG
>DHYT01000143.1 GCA_002415465.1 Desulfobulbaceae bacterium UBA5123 | reverse complement strand
GGGACGGCTTCTTCAACCCGACCTTCTGGCCCGCCCTGGCCCTGCGCACCTGCCTGGCCCTGATGCTCGCCGGGCTTTACGGCTTTGTCACCGCCTCGGCCATCAAGGATCCGGATCTGCGCGAAAAGATGATCCGCCACTGCGCGCTCTGGCTCCTTGCCCCCTTCTACTTCTTCCTGGCCTCGGCCTACTGGTACCAGCAGGTCCTGCCCCGGCCGCTGTTCGCCTTCATCTTCCAGCGCGCCCCGGAAATGGCCCCCTACATCAAGACCTTTCTCGCCGTTTCCCCGCTCCTGTTCGGCGGCGGCCTCCTGCTCGCCATCCGGCTACCGGGCAAGGTCCAGAAGGGCATGGCCGCGGCCATGCTTTTGCTCGGCATCATCTACATGGGCTCCTTCGAGTTCATCCGCGAGGGCGGCCGCAAGCCGTATCTCATCTACGGCCACACCTACTCAAACGCCATCGCCAAGGACGACGTGGCCAGAATCCGGGAGGAAGGGGTGCTGCGATCCGCCCGCTGGATCGAGAATCGCACCCTTACCGCCGACAACCGGCTGGCAGCCGGCCGCGAGGTCTACAACACCCTCTGCCTCGCCTGCCACGCCATCAACGGGCCGATGAAAGACATCGTCCCGCGCACCGCCAAACTCACCCCCTTCAGCCTCAACGCCAAGCTACGGGGCATGGGCCGGGCCGACACCTACATGCCGCCCTTTGCCGGCGACAGTCAGGATCGGGAGGCGCTCGCCGCCTTTCTGCTCGAGGGGCTGCACGGCAAGACCGATTCCCCCGCCCCGGCGGCCCCGCAACTTGCCGCACCAGCCACTGCGCCCCTGGCCTTCGATGTCAAGAACAGCGAATACGTGCTGCTCGCCTGGGCGGATTACGGCCTGCATGAGATCGGCGACGCCGAACACCTCTTCGGCCTGCTGCCGTCGGCCAACCGGTTGAACGCGCAACTGATCCGGCGGGGCGAACTGCCGGAAATCATCGGCAAGGGGGTAACCGTGACCTTCCGGGGCGCGGCGGACGCAAGCCTGCCCGCCGGCGTACTCAGCAAACACCGGCAAGACCTCCTCTATTCGGCGGTGCTTTCCGGCCTCTCCCCCTACCCGGCGACCGGCGGCTACCAACCTTACCCGATCCTCAAGGTCGAGGCGCGGGATGCACAGAGCGGTGAGGTTCTCGCCGCCGTGCAGACGGTGGTGCCGGTGGCCAGCGAGCTCGGCTGCAAGAACTGCCATGGCGGCGGCTGGCGTGTTGCCGGCCGCACCGGCCTCGCCGACGCCACCGGCCGCGACATCCTCGCCGCCCATGACCGGTTGAGCCGCACCGACCTCCTGGCCCGCGCCGAGGCCGGCCAACCGGTCCGCTGCCGCCAATGCCATGCCGACCCGCGTGACGAGGCCCCCGGCGACCCGACCCGGCTCAACCTCTCCGCCGCCATCCACGGCTTTCACGCCCCATTCCTGGACGACATGGACGGCGCGGCGGCGTGCCACCTCTGTCACGCCACCGACCCGGAAGGCGCCAGCCGCGCCTTCCGCGGCATCCACCACCAGGCCGGCCTTGACTGCACCAACTGCCACGGCGCCATCGCCGACCATGCCGTCAGCCTGCTGCTGGCGGAACAGGAAGCGGGCAAAAGCGAAGCGGCCCGTCTGATCAAGGTGCTCGCCCCGGAAAACACCGCCGCCGGCGAGGCCGTTCGCCCCCGCCAACCCTGGCTCAACGAGCCGGACTGCCTGACCTGCCACGTTGAATTCGGGCCGCCGGAGAGCGACAGCGCCTTTAACCAGTGGACGAAAAGCGGTGAAGAACTCTTCCGCAACCGCACCGACAACAGCGGCATGATCCGGTGCGCGGCCTGCCACAACGGGCCGCACGCGGCCTATCCGGCCGCCAACCCTTACGAGGCGAACCGGGACAACCTGCCGCCGCTGCAGTACCAGAGCACCCCGTACCCACTGGGCGCGGACAAGAACTGCCGGGTCTGCCACACCGTTGCCATGGACAGCGAGATGCACCACCCCAACTCCTTGCGGATGATGCGCAACCGCCGCTGACTTGCGGCGCGGTCCCACGCTCCCGGCGCCAATGGCCGGGAGCGTGGGACCGCGCCGGCGCCCTCGGCCATTGGCGGAGCGCGGCATCAAGAAGAGGAAGGAAATTTCACCGACGATCCGGTGGAGGATGGGATCTACAGATCGAAGAGATCATCCACGCCGGCAGCGCTTGACTTCGCCACCGCCTTGGGCAGATAGATATGGAATACGGTGCCGCCCTCCTTGGAGCTCTCCACATCCACACAGCCCTGGTGATTGCGGATAATGCCCAAGGTTGCGGCCAGGCCGAGACCCCGGCCGATGAACTTGGTGGAATAATAGGGCTCGAAGATGCGGCCGAGGGCCTCACGGGGAATACCGGGGCCGGTGTCGGCAATCTCGACATGCACGTAGGGACCGGCGGCAAGGCGGACATGGGTCTGGCATTCCCACTCATCCTCGCGCACCTCGTTGTAGGTTTTCACCGTGAGGGCGCCCACCTCGTTGCCGATGGCCTCCACCGCATTGGTGAGGATATTGATCAGGGCCTGGCTTAACTGGCTGGGATCAACGGACACCATCCACAGGTCATCGGCCAATTCCAGCTCATAGCTGATGCCGCCCCGTTTTTCCTTGCGGACCAGCTCAAACACCTCGCGGATCAGGGTGTTGAGGAATATCTCGTACGGCTCCTGCTTGCCGCGCTTGATATATGCTTCCATCTGCCGGGTCAGCTTGACCATCCGGCGGACCGACTCGAGCACGTTCCGCGCCAGCCCCTGCTCCCGTTCCGGCACCGCGGACGAACGATGCAGCAGTTCCGCGTAGCCCAGCACCGATGTAAGTATNNTTCATGATCACCTGCTCGATCTGTACGGGATCTGCCTTCACGTGCCGGAAGCCTGGCTTGAGGGTGTTGATCACATCGGTATCCTCACCGATCAGACGCTCGAGCATCTCTTCCATGTCAATGATCACTGCATTGAGATCCAAGACCCTCAGTTCAGGCACCTGCCTTCGACTCAAGGCCAGGATCTGCTGGGTGAGCGAGGCGCCCCGGTCTCCGGCTCTCTTGATACGTTCCAGTCCTTTGCGCAATTCGGGATCACCCTTCGACTTCAGAGAAATGATATCGGTCGCCCCGGCAATTCCTCCCAAAAGGTTGTTGAAATCATGGGCGATTCCACCAGCCAGGGTGGATATCGACTCATCCTTCTGCTGCCGGAAGAGCTTGGCCTCCAGCTGCTTGCGGCTCTCCTCCTCGCGGACCCGATCGGAAATATCACGGCCGACCTCGATGATGCCGGTCAGTTCGTGCCGGTCATCAAACACCGGGGTGGCATACAACTCGGTGGATATGCGCCTGCCGCTGGTATCGGTGTGGGTTTTTACCGCCGAGAAAGGCTTGCCGGTATCCAAAATCCGCCGCAGCGGACAACGGTGGGACTCCTCGTCGCATGGCGCATCGTACCCATGCACCGCCTGATAACAAAACAGGTCGGACACATCCCTGCCGATCAGATTTTTGGCATACAGCTCGCGGGCCGCCTTGTTCAGCATCCGAACCCGGTAATCGATACCGATCACCATGATCGACTCGCTCATCCCGTCCATCACCGACTGCAGAAAGGCATGCGCCTGCCGTAACTCCCTTTCGGCCTGCTTGCGGGTAGTGACATCCCGAACCACCAGCAGCGCGGCCCGGCGCCCATCGTATTCGGTGGCGCTGACGTTGCATTCGATCTCCAGTTGCTGGCCGTTGCTGTGCAGCCAGCGGGAGTCGAAACTGAGCCCGTCCTCCATCTCTTCCCGAAAGGCTTCATGCCATTTCCGCACATCATCCAGCGAATCCGCAGGCACCAACTTGGTGATCGGCACCCCGACCAGATCGGCCAGATGATACCCCCCCATCGCCAGCAGCCGCTCGTTGACGTACTTCAGCCGCCCATCCTGCACAAGACAAATGCCGTCGCTGGAATGCTCGGCGAGATTGCGATACTGGGCCGCGCTCTTGTAGAGCGCGCGCTGCGCCTTCCGCCGCTCGGTGACATCCTGAATCATGACGATGACCGAAGGGCCGGTCTCGGTGGTGATGGGCAGGAAGCTGAGGGAGAGATGGTTGCCGTACAATTCCACCTCCTCACCCTGAATCCGCTGCCGGCTCTCTCCGGCGGTGGCCACCAGGGCCATCAGCCGCTCCCGGTTCTCCTCTCCAAAAAAATCATAGAGGCTTTTCGCCAGCAGCTTCTCCTCGGCCCTTTCGACGAGATAGGCGGCGGCGGGGTTGACATAGACAATCTTGTCGCCGTCGGCGATTTCGATGATGCCTTCCGACATGTTGTCGAAAATCACCTCGAAATGCTTCTTGATGATCAACAGCTCCTTGGTCACCTCGCGCTCGTTGAGTCCGTCGATGCCGACGACCTTCCCTTTGAGCTCGGCGCCGCCGCCGTTTTCCAGCGCCTCAAGCACCGCCAGGACATGGGCGGCGCATTGCTTCAACGGCCCCTTGGCGATATAGGCGTCGGCGCCGAACTGCACCATCTCCAACTGCTCCTCCGCCGCCAGGCTGGAGAGGATAACAACCCGCACATCCTTGAGATGCGGACGGCTGCGCATGGTCCGGCAGAGCTTGTCGCCGCCGATCTTGGGCATCACCAGATCAACAAAGATCGCATCGGGAACAGACTCGTCCATCATATTCAGGGCGGCAAGGCCATCCCCGGCGGTGCGGACCCGATAGCCGCGCTCCTCAAGCATCTGCTGCATGAACTTGAGGATCAGCGGATTATTATCAACGACGATTATGTCTTTTAACATGCGGCGGCAACCAGCCGGATACGAGCCGAGACAGACCCCGGCGAGAGAATGTTTTTTTCGGGAGAAAAAATATGTCCTGCCCCCTCATCAATCACGCTACATTACCCTGTTGCCGCCAATCTTTCAACCGGAGAGGCTGCTTTTTGCTACACCCCGCCAGCACCTTGCGACAATAGCTGCAGGCGCTGCAAACCCGGTCACAGCCGGCAAGCCTCTCCAGAAAATCCGCCGGCAGGAGTTCATTGGCGACATACATCTGCTCCGCCAGCCAGTCGGTGGTGTCGGCGAGGCTGAGCAGGTTGCCGGCATAGGCCCCGGCCAGATACGCATCGATGACCCGTTGCAGGAAGGCCACCCCCAGGGTGCGGCCGCACAACTTCACCACCCCGGCCAACCCGCCATACCGGCCCAGATCCTCGGGACGGATCAGGGGCGATTGCAAGACGGCCTCCGGATGGGCGGCCAGATAGCGCCGGCAGCCGAGGGAATCGTTCAGCGAGCCGCAGCGCTCAGCGGCAAGGCCGGTGTTGGCAAGGGCGATATGGGCGTCATGGGCAAGCTTGAACGGGCAGCGCAGGAGACACCCCTCGTTGCCGAGCAGGGTGAGCACCAGATCAGGATAACGCTTGCGGCAGCGGGCCGCGATCTCACCAAGCCGCGACAGGGAGCGATTCAGATTCCGATCAAGGATGATCTTGGCGGGCGGCCTGAAGCCTGCCGCCGCCACATAATGCCGCCAGGCGACAATCCCCTCGAAAGAGTCGACCAGGCAATTCGCGCTCGGCACCGCCTCCAGCCCGGCGCAGAGGCCGGGGGCGACGTCGGCCAGCCCCTGCAGGAGATAGTGATCGGCAAAAACCACGCCGTCAAGCTGCCCGGCCTCGGCCAACCGCGCAAGCCCGGCGGTGAGTTCGCGCAAAAAGGCATCATCGAAATAACGGCCGGGGGAGTAGAACCTGCTGTTTAACAGCGCATACTTGCGCACCCCCGGCACCTCCCGCAGCCGGTCCTGCAGCTCCTCCTCGCCAATGGCGTCGACGCCGTGCCGCGAATCAAGCCGCATCTCGCCGGCCAGCCGGAAATGCAGCGAATGCAGCCGGGGCGAACGCGCCCGCAGAAATTCGGCATAGCCCGCATCCGGCAGAAACGGCACATCAAAAAGCATCATCGCATCAGCTCCGGATAACGGCGGGCGACAAAACGGCAGGCAAGGGGGGCCAACAGTCGCTGCACCGGGTTGAGGTTATGAAACGAGTGCAGAAAGGCAAGGGGGTCGGCGGCGCCGCTGATCCGCTCCATGAGCCACTGGTAGTTGTCCCGGCCGAAGCGTTCCCAGAGATACCGGTTGACGATGCTCGCCCGCAGCCGGTTACCGAAAAAACCTTGCGCCGCCGCGACATAATCGGAGTTGTCGATGATGCTTTTGGCGGCCAGAAAGCCCGAGGTGATGGCGCTGCGCATCCCGAACCCCCACAGCAGATCCTGCAACCCGGCCGCTTCGCCGACGCAGAGACTCGCCCCGCGGCGAAAGACCGGCCTGGCGGCAAAGGAGCCCATCCCCCCCACCGGGCGGGGCGATGCCATGTCGAGAGCGACCAGCCGCCCGAACATCTCGCCGGTGGCGTTGAAGCAGTTGTTGATTTCGCCGAAACGGTCGAACAGCACCGTGCAGAGACAGCCGTAGCCCTTGCTGACCAGCAGATAGGAGTAGCCCTTGAAGGCGGCGGCATCGTTGACCAGGCCGTAGGCGATATCCGCCATGCCGGTGGCGAAAACAACCCCCTTGGCGACGGCGAACAGATGATGGGGCAAGGGTCCGCTGGCGATGATATCCGCCTCGGCCAACGGCAGTTCGGCGTGGTAACGGATGGAAACCCCGAGCGCCTCGGCCTGCTGACGCAGCCCCTGGTCGAGACTGCCCGCCATATCGCCCCGCTTGACCAGATAGAACGCGGGTTTCGCGCATGCAAACCGCCAGATTTGCGTGCCGTTGCTCACGGTAAGATCAGTGAAGGGCTGGCAGTCAAAATTGATCGCAAGCCCCATCGCCTGCAGATCGGCGACGATATCGCCGTCCACCGACCAGTTCTCAAGCCCCTGCATGTCGCCATGAAAACGCTGGCCGCTGTCGCCATGCTTTTCAAACACCGTCACCGCAAAACCGGCCCGGGCCAGATTGATCGCCGCCGTCATCCCGGCCGGCCCGCTGCCGGCGATCCGAATTGCCTTCATACCCTGCCCCGACCCCTCTCCAGACGATGATAAACCGAACAACCCCTTCCCTAGTGAGAGTATACGCTCTCGAACGGATAAACAAACAACGAAAACGACATCGCGGCCGAATACGCCGCCCTCCCGACAGCGACCCAAAACCGCCGGCGACAAACGCCGTCGCCAGGCGGTCCGGGCTCACCAAAAAAAGCGGGAACTCCGGCCGCAAACCCTGACAACCGGACCCCCTCTCCAGCGACCCGGCCCGCTGTCGGCGGCCCAATTTTCTGCGCCGAGCGGCGGCATCCGGACGAAACAGGGCCAACCCGTGCCGCGCGGCAACATAACCACTTGAAATTCCGTAATAAAAAAAATTAGCCCGGCCGTTATTTTTTCTTGCTTTCCGTAAACAACAAACATATAAGGGGTGAAAGAGGGGCAATTGCGGGATGTACCTTTTTTCACCCAAAAACAGAGGCATACAAACACGCTTCAGCGACTGTCCCATGACAGCCAATTTCAACGCTATTTTCGAAACAGGAGATAACAATGCAGCAGACAATCGGTAATTGCGAAGTCGAGGAACCCCCATCTACTCTTGCGGAGATCCTTGAGGCCGAAGAGGAGCCTCCAGGTCAGGCGGCGCCGAAGGCCCTTCTGTTCAACGATCCTCTCGCCTCACCGGCGACGCCCGCCATTCTTCCCTTTCCGATCACCCGTCGTAAAACCGCACAGAAAAATCACCGCACCAGAGAGTTCCGCAAGAGATACTTTCCCGGCGTCAGTTCCAAGGAATGGAATTCCTGGCAGTGGCAGGTGGCCAACCGTGTCCGCACCGTGGAGCGGCTGCGCGCCATCCTCCCCCTGAGCCCGGCGGAGAATCAGGCCTTAAGCCAAGCCGGGATCATGCTCCCCTTCGCGGTCACCCCCTACTACATGAGCCTGGTTTCCCCCGACGACCCCCTGCATCCCATCCGGCGGGCGGTGGTGCCAGACATCACCGAGCTCTACAAGGGGCCGGGCGAGGAGGACGACCCCCTGGGCGAGGACTCCCAAAGCCCGGTGCACGGCCTGGTCCACCGCTATCCCGACCGGGTTCTTTTCCTGGTCCACGACTTCTGCTCCACCTATTGCCGCTACTGCACCCGCTCGCGGCTGGTGGGACATGGCGGCGTCAACGCAAGCCAGGCCCGGCTGGAGAAGGCCATTCAATACATCAGCGCCACCCCCACCATTCGTGACGTGCTGCTCTCCGGCGGCGACCCGCTGCTGCTGAACGACAACAAACTCGAATGGCTGCTGGCCCGCCTGCGCCTAATCCCGCACGTGGAGGTGATCCGAATCGGCACCAAGGTGCCGGCGGTGCTGCCGCAACGGATCACCCCCAAACTGGTGCGCATGCTCCGCCGCTATCATCCCCTGTGGATGAGCCTGCACTTCATGCATCCAGACGAGTGCACCCCGGAAACCAGCCACGCCTGCTCGATGCTGGCCGACGCCGGCATCCCGCTCGGTTCGCAGACCGTGCTGCTCAAGGGCATCAACGATAACGTGGAAACCATGAAGACCCTCATGCACGGGATGATGAAGATGCGGGTGCGGCCTTACTATCTCTACCAGTGCGACCCCATCACCGGCTCCTCGCATTTCCGCACCCCGGTGAGCAAGGGGCTCGACATCATCAAGGGGCTGCGCGGACACACCAGCGGCTACGGCGTGCCCACCTATGTGATCGACGCCCCCGGCGGCGGCGG
>DHYT01000207.1 GCA_002415465.1 Desulfobulbaceae bacterium UBA5123 | reverse complement strand
CGCCGTAAAAAAGGGCCAGGCCGGGAGTCATCAGCATCACCATGGCGGATGCGATGAGCATGAAGGCGGTGTCGCCGGTATTCATTGCTGCAACCTCTGATTGTGGAGTGGTGTATTGCTCTGCGGCGCCGGATTTTAGGCGGGCGGCGCGAGAGCGTACGCTGCTGTTTTGTCTGCCTGGCCAGGCGTCATTCATCACCTTTAATAGCAAAGGGTATGCCATTAGGTGGCTGTTGTGTATCGTGTTGATGTTCTGTTGTTTGTGGTGAAGGGGAGGGGGTGCGCGGGGGGAAGGTGTATTACATTTGTGTTGTAAAACAGCGTTTGTGTTACATAAATGTAATATGTGTGGCTTTGGCGGGGGGTTACATAATCTGGTAGCGATTGAAGACAATGGCTTCGACGGGCGCCTCCGGCCATTGTTTTTCGATCCAGGCGCGCAGGGCGCGGTTCATGTCGCCCCGGGCGAGGGCGAATCGTTGCAGTTCGCTTAAAGGCTGGTTGCTGTAAAACTGGTAGATGATGTCCCGAACGAGCAGTTCCTTTTCGGCCGGCGGTTTTTCTCCCGCGGCAAGGAGCAGGATAAGGGTGATGTCGGCCTGGACGAAGTTGGCCTTGCGCGGGGTGTCGTCGCGCAGCGGGGCAGGAACGAGAAAGCCTGGAAATTGCCATTTGGCCCGGATTTTTTCTTGCACCTCGGTGGGGGCGGCGGACGGCGCGCCGGTGGGGAGGGGGGGGGCTGTCTGGGGGGCGGTTGTGGCGCCATTGACGTGCGCGGCGCCGTCTGATTGGGTGGGCGTTTTGTCTGCATCAGGGATAAGCAGCGGCAAGAGCAGCAGGAAAACGATGGCCGCGCCTGCGAGGATCTGCTGCCTGCGGGAGAGGAGTTGCAGGCGCAGCTTGATGGTGTGGTAGAGGGTGAGCAGGCGGGCGGGAAGCAGGCCGCCAGGGGTTTTCCCCTCGGCCTCCGCAGACTCGGCATCTTCCTCGCCTTCAGCGGCCTCGGGGGCGAAAGCCTCCTCGTCAAGGTCCGGCAGGTCTTCAAGTTCTTTGTCTGAGGGGGGGGTAAAGTCGTAGGGGGAGCTTGTCGCGGAGGTGAAATCGGTTTCATCGCCGAGGAAGAAGTCGTCCTCGCCTTCTTTGGGGGAAAAGGAAAAGTCGTCTGCCTGAAAAGCGGACTCCCAATCACTGGCGAGGTCGTCATCAAGGTTGTCGGGCGAAGCTTTTTTAGATTGTGTCTCGTCTCCCATTGGAGGGCGTCAACGGCGTGGTTCAGCCGAATATCTTGTTCAGTTTTTCAGCCAGGGTGTCGGCGGTGAACGGTTCGACGATATACTGGCTTACCTTGGCCTTGACGGCGGCAATGATGTTGTCCTGCTGCGCCTCGGCCGTAACCATGATGAAGGGGGTGGCGGCAAGGTTGGCGTCGCCGCGAACCGTTTTCAGCAGGTCGAGGCCGGTCATCTTGGGCATGTTCCAGTCCGAGATGATCAGGTCGACCTTTTCCTTTTGCAGGATTTCCAGGGCGCTGGTGCCGTCATCCGCCTCGATGATGTTCTTGAAGCCGAGTTGCACAAGTATGTTCTTGACTATCCGCCGCATGGTGGCGAAGTCATCGACAACGAGAACCTTCATGTTGAAATCCGTAGGCATTGTCCCCTCCTCAAACGTTTATCAAAACGTGTTGCTGATTGATCGGTTACGTTTCGCGTCGTGCCGCCCCGGCAAAAAAAACGGGGGCGGTTTCGTGTTGCGGTCACTCGTTGCCGATATGGGCCTGGGTTTGTGGCGACCTTTTGTGCGCGAGAGGTAACGGTCTGCGATAATCTATATAAAAACAATACTTAACGCAATAAGGTTACTTAGTAGCGCATTTTGACGTATCAGTAAAGCTGAAAAAAGGAAATTCGACGTTGTCGAGTGTTCAGGCGTTGAGCCTGGTTTTCATTTTAGAGCGCAGGCGCAGCATGGCCTTGCTGTGCATCTGGGAGATGCGCGATTCCGTGTAGCCCAGAACCTCGCCGATTTCCTTCATGGTCAGTTCCTCGAAGTAGTAGAGGGAAACGGTGAGTTTCTCCTTCTCCGGCAGTTCCGAGATGGCCTGGGCGACCACGTCGCGGACTTCGGCAATGTTCAGGGCGGCAAAGGGGTCGGTCCCGTCGGCGGCAAAGGTTTCGGCGATGGTGCTTCTGTCGTCCTGGTCGGGATTGACCTGCCGCACCAGATCGATGTCCATGAAGGAAACAGACTTGGTGTCGTCGAGGAGTTTGTAAAAGGCGTCGAGGTCAAGATTGAGCGCTGCCGCCGTTTCCTCGTCGGTGGCTGGGCGGCCTAGTTTTTTTTCAAGGTCGCTGTAGGTCTTCTCGAGATCGGTGACCTTGCGACGCACCGAGCGAGGCACCCAGTCAAGGGAGCGGAGTTCGTCCAGCATCGCTCCCTTGATGCGGAATTCCGCATAGGTTTTAAACTGCACATTCTTGGCCGGGTTGAATTTTTCCACGGCGTCGATCAGGCCGATGGTCCCGCAACTGATCAGGTCGTCAAGGGCTACGTGGGAAGGGAGCCTGGTGGCCAGCCGGGCGGCGATGTATTTGATCAGCGGGGTGTAGGTCAGGATCAGCTCGCTCCGGGTGGCGGAGTCCAGCGGGCCGCCCTGGCTGAAATAGGCCTGGGTGTAATCCTTGAATTTTGAGGGGTGCTGCTTGTTCATGAACGGGTCACAGAGCGTATGCGGCTGCCGAAGTGGTCTCGGAGCGCCGACAGAGATTTATTTTGGTGTCGATATTATGACAGATCAAGGAGGCCTTGCCAAAAGAATTTGATGTTGCCGTCGCTGTGCTGCTCGGGTTTTTCGGTGGTCAGCTGTTGGGAGAGGGCGCGGAACATGCGACTCGATTCGGCGTCGGGGAACAGTTCGCTTACCAGCTTTTGACTGCGTACAGCCTTGGGGAGCTTGGGGTCATAAGGGATGAAGCCGAGCAGATCCAAGGAGATGGAACTGAGGAAGCGGTCCGCGACAATGCTCAGTTTGCGGAAGACGGTCAGCGCCTCCTTTTCCGACTCGGCGTTGTTGACGAGAATGCGGAACCGCTTGACGTCGTGACGCCCGGACAACACCTTGATCAGGGCGTAGGCGTCGGTGAGCGAGGTGGGCTCGGGGGTGAGCACGATAACCCGCTCCTGCGCGGCCAGATTGAAATAGACCACATTGTCGTTGATGCCGGCGCCGGTATCGACCAGCATGATGTCGATCTTGTCGCCGACGGTCTCCATTTCGGCCATGAAGTAAAGTTTTTGGCTTTCGGTGAGGCTGGCAAGCTCGATGATGCCGGAGCTTGCCGGGAGAATCCTGAACCCGCCAGGGCCCTCGACCAGGATGTCGGTCAGCGATTTCTCGCCCAGCAGGACGTGGTGCAGGTTGTAGCGGGGGGTGATCCCCAGCAGGACGTCGACGTTGGCGAGGTTGAGGTCGGCGTCTAGGACGAGGACCTTGCGGCCTTGTTTGGCGAGGGCGTAAGCGAGGTTGGTGACGATATTGGTTTTGCCGACCCCGCCCTTGCCGCTGGTGATGCAGATAACCCGCGGCGAGGCGCCGGTGGCGGATTTTGGCCGTTTTGCCTTTGCCTTGCTGTCGGCTCGGTCCATCATCTTCTGGAGGGTCGTGGCCTGATTCATGACGCGCTCCTTTGCGGCTCGGCGGTCCAATCGTTGCGTTCGGCGATCAATGCCCGTTCGTCGACAACCGCTTCCCAGCCCCGGCGGAACAGCCTGGCGAGGATGGGCTTGCTGGCGATCATGAAGTCTTCCGGCACGCGCTGGCCGGTGCAGAGCGACGCCACCGGCAGATGAGAGGCGACAACCTGCTGGCAGAGGGTGGCGTAGGTTCTGGTCTCGTCGATCTTGGTCAGGATCAGGCCGTTGACGGTTAACGGCCGGTAGCTGGCGACGGTGCTGGCCAGATCCTCTTTTTTGGTGGTGGCGCTCAGGACCAGATAGGGCTGGATGGCGCCTGCGCGGCCGAACCATTCCCGCAGCTCGTTGATGTGTTGCTGGTCGTAGGGGCTCTTGCCGGCGGTATCGATGATGATCACGTCCTTGTCGGTGTGTCGGGCGATGGCGGAGTCCATATCCTGCTTGCGGAGCACGATCTCGCAGGGCAACCGCATGATTTTGGCATAGGTGCGCAACTGGTCGGTGGCGCCGATGCGGTAGCAGTCCATGGAGAGCATAGCCACCGTCAGCCCATGATGCAGGCTGAACCAGGCGGCGAGCTTGGCGGCGGTGGTGGTTTTGCCGACCCCGGTGGCGCCCACCAGGGCGATGATGGTCGGACCTGCCGTGCTTGCCGTATCCGGCAGCGGGCTGATCAGGAGTTGATCGATGAGCTTGTCACGCCATTCGCTGACCTCGCGCGGGTCAGGCTTGCCGGCCTTTTCGGGTGGCGCCGGGGGGGCGGGCTGTTGTTTGCGGTCGGGTCGCTGCTGCTTGAGCATCCCGGCAAAGCGCAGGCGCAGGTCGTGGGCCTCGAGGTGGCTGGTGTTTTTCTCCTCGTCGGCGATGGATATCGAGGCGGGTTCGTAGGGCGCGGATTTTCCCGGCGGTGGCGACGCAGGCGTCAAGGTGCCGGCCGGACGGCGGGCGGCGACGGTTTTCCTGGGCGGCGTTACGGTCTGCGGCTGCGGTGGCGCGGCGGGTGCCGGTTCTGTTTCCGCCAGGGCGTCGAGATCGTAGTCCATGGCGGCAATGACCTCGACCTTGGTTTCCTGTCCCTTCTTGACGATATTCCCGCGGCTTGTGCCGATGGTCTTGGTGGCGAGGATGACGGCATCGTCGCCCATTTCCGCCTTGATCATGGCCAGGGCGGTGGCGGTGTCGGGAGCCTCGAAACGTTTTATCCGCATATGGTCAACCGGTCGATTTGCTTTTAGGCGCAGGGTGTCGGGTCGGCAGAGGCTGACCCGATGATTACCGTTAACACGATAATCTATCTAAAACTGGCGCTCTTTTCAAGTGATACCGCTCATCGCGGGCTTAGCGCTTGGGGTTGATGTCAATGGACCCCAGCGACTGGATTTTGGTGGTGGCCGTCAGTTCGTTGTGCGAGAGCACCAGGATCTGGGGCATGAACCGCTCCAGAAGCTGGCGCAGGTGCCGCCGAAGAATGGTGGTGGTGATGATGATCGGTTGATGCCCTTCACCGGTCACCTTTTCCGCGGTTTCCTCGATGGCTTCCAGCAGGCGTTGGGCCAGATTCGGCTCCAGGGAGAGATATGCCCCCTGTTCCGTCTGCCGGATCGATTCGCGGAGGATGTCCTCGGTTCTGGTCGTCAGCGTCAGGACCGGCAGATTGCCCTGGTCGTCGAGGAAGGAGGCGATGATGGAGCGGGCGAGTCGCTGGCGGACATATTCGGTAAGGATGTTGGGGTCCTTGCTCATGCCGGCGTGGTCGGCAAGGGTTTCGCAGATGGTCAGCAGGTCGCGGATGGAGACCCGTTCCCGGAGAAGGTTCTGCAATACCTTCTGGACCCCGCCCAGGGTAAGCAGGCTGGGCACCAGTTCCTCCACCACCTTGGGGTGGGATTCGGCGAGGTGGTCGAGGAGCTTCTGCGTATCCTGGCGGCCGAGCAGTTCGGCCGCCTGACTGCGCAGGATCTCGGTGAGGTGGGTGGCGACCACCGTGGAGGGGTCGACCACGGTATAGCCGGCCACCTGCGCCTCGTCCTTCCGGTTGGGTTGGATCCACAGCGCCGGCAGGCCGAAGGCCGGCTCGGTGGTGGGAACGCCCTCTATCTTGCGTTTGGCGGCGCCGGCGTCCATGGCCAGATGGTGCCCCATCATCAGCTCGCCGCGGGCCGCCTCGACGCCTTTTATCTGCAGGACATATTCGTCCGGCCGCAGTTGCAGGTTGTCGCGGACGTGCAGGGGTGGAATGATGATGCCCATCTCGGTGGCGAACTGGCGGCGGATGGAGCGGATCCGTTCCAGCAGGTCGCCGTCCTGGCTTTCGTCCACCAGCGGGATGAGGCCGTAGCCCACCTCCAGTTCCAGGGTGTCCATCCCCAGCAGGCTTTCCACCGTTTCCGGGGAGCCAGGGGGGAGCTCGGCGATTTTCTTCTCTTCTTTCTCCTTCTGCTGGGAGATCTCCTCTTGCGCCTTGGCTTGAAAGGCCATGTAGGCCAGGCCGCCCATCAGGATGCCGAGGATCAGAAAGGGGATATGCGGCAGCCCCGGCACCAGGCCGAAGAGCATGATGATGCCGGAGGAGACGGCAAGGGCCTGGGGCTGCATGCCGAACTGTTTGGAAAATTCCTTGCCCATGCTGGCGTCGGAGGCGGCGCGGCTGACGATGATGCCGGCCGAGGTGGAGATGATCAGGGCCGGAATCTGCGAGACGAGCCCGTCGCCGATGGTGAGCAGGGTGTAGGTCTCGGCGGCGTTGGCAAGGTCCATCCCCTGCCGGATGACGCCGATGAAAAAGCCGCCCAGGATGTTGACCACCATGATGATCAGCCCGGCCACGGCCTCGCCGCGGACGAACTTGCTGGCGCCGTCCAT
>DHYT01000030.1:2417-10335 GCA_002415465.1 Desulfobulbaceae bacterium UBA5123 | reverse complement strand
CCCATCTTGATGATGACGTCGATCTCGTGGTCCAACCGGTCGCGGTAGTTTTTTTCAAGCTCCGCCGGCACCTCCTGCTGCTCGCGCAGTTCGGCAAGCCGCTCTTCAAGGCCTGCGCGGGCGGCGCGCTCGAACATGGAATCCAGGGTTTCGCCTTCCGCAACCGGGAAATTGGGGAAATGGTTGTCGCCGAAGGTGAGTTCCAGGTTGCATCGTTCGGCGACCTTGACGGTATTGGCGATGGCCTCCGGGGTATGGGCAAAGGCCTGCTTCATCTCGGCCGGGGACTTAAAGAACAACTCGTCGGTGGAGAAGCGGAAGCGGGTGGTGTCGTTGATGGTCTTGCCGGTCTGGATGCAGAGCAGAAGCTCGTGGGCGGTGGATTCCTTGCGCTTCAGGTAATGACAGTCGTTGGTCGCCACCAGCGGGATGGACATCTCCCTGGCCAGTTCCTTGAGGCCGTTGTTGGCGATGGTTTGCTCGGGGATGCCGTTTTCCTGCAACTCGAAGTAGAGGCGGTCGCCGAAGATCTTTTGTACCTCTTCCGCCTCGCGGCGCGCCCCGGCCATGTCGCCCTGGACGATGGCGTGGGGAACCGCGCCGTGCAGGCAGGCGGTGAGGGCGATCAGGCCATCGCTGTATTTGGCCAGCACCTCCTTGTCGATGCGCGGCTTGTAGAAAAAGCCCTCCAGTTGGGCGATGGAGGCGAGTTTCATCAGGTTCTGGTAGCCGTCCTTGTTCATCGCCAGCAGCACCAGATGGAAGGCGGCGCCGCCGGCGCTCCGGGCCGAGCGGTCGAAGCGGTCGGTGGGGGAGATATAGAATTCGCAGCCGATGATCGGCTTCAGCCCCGCGCCCTTGGCCATGGTGTAGAACTGCAGCGCGCCAAACATGGAGCCGTGGTCGGTGATGGTCACCGTGTCCATGCCGAATTCCTTGGCGGTGGCAATCAGGTCCCCCAGGCGGATGGCGCCGTCCAGCAGGCTGAACTGGGTGTGGACATGGAGGTGGACGAATTCGGCTTTAGGAGTGGGGGCGGCGTCGGTCATTGCGGGTCCGTGGGGCATGGTTGTACGTTCAATCGTTGGTGAGATTCCGTGTTACAAATGTATCGGGCAAATTTCTCTTGGCACAATAGCCGAACAGGCCCATCCGGTCGATATTGGCAAAGCCGCGCCACAGTTCTTCCTCCTGGTGCGGCTCAAGGGTGATGATCGGTGAAAGGCGTTGTTTTCTGAGGTAGGTGAAGAGTTCCTCGAATTGGAACAGCCCCTCGCCCACGCCCAGGTGGGCGTCGCGGGTGCCATCGTTATCGTGGAGATGCAACTGGCCAAGCCATGGTTCAAGGGCCGGCAGCCAGTCCCGCCAGGTATTCTTGGCAAAGGCCATGACATGGCCCACATCCAGGCAAAACCGGGCGAAAGGCGAATCAAGAGCCAGGAGCAGGCGGCGCAACGGGTCCGGCGATTTTTCGTAGGTGTTTTCAAGCATCATCGGGACCTTGCAGCCCACGGCGATTTGCAGCAATTCATGCCACGTCTCGTATGATTGCGAGAACCATAACTCTTCCTTGGAGGCATGCTTGTCCGGTTCGAAGTTCGGATGGCAGACGATTGCCTCAGGCTCGAATATCTCCAGCAGCGCAAAGGCCTTGTGCAGCTTGCGGCGGCTGGCTTTCAGTATTTCCGGATCCTGGGCGCTGGGGATCAGATCCTGGAAAGGGGCGTGCAGGGTGCAGGCAAGCCCTTCCTGGCGCAGGAGTTTGGCTATTTTGGTAAATTCGCTGACCGGTTCGTCGTAGAGTACGTTGTTCACCAGGCCGATTTCAGGTCGGATGCGGTTTTCGAACACGACCCCGAGCAGGTCGGTTTTGAGCCTTGCAAAGGGGACGTTGACGAAGCAGTTGGCGACGAGATGGGCGGGGAGCGACATGGGGTAACCCTTGGCTGATACCGGTCATTCGCCGAGTTTTTTTGCCTCGTCGATGAGCATCACCGGAATCCCGTCGCGAATCTCGTAGAGAAGGCGACAGGCGTCACAGATCAGGCCGTCTTCCTGGTCGGTCAGTTGAACCGGTCCCTTGCACTTTGGGCAGGCGAGAATGTCGAGCAGATCCTTGTTGAGCATGGTGGTCCTCGTGGTTCGTTGGGAAAAAGCGCCCAGGAGCGAGCGCGGCCGTGAAAGGGCGGCCACGTCTCATCAGTCTTGGGATGAAAGGCCTTTATCATAGCGACATTATCGGCTATAATCACGCGATTATTTCACTGACCGGAATTTGTACGGAACTCTTTGTAAATACGAGGGAAGGGGGGCTGCTTCCCTTCCCGTTATTGCTCTCCTGTGGGGGAGGTGTTGACCGAGATCATGTCGGACAACGGCAAAAGGTGATCACGACCATGAAAGGAATTATCCTCGCCGGCGGCTCCGGCACCCGTCTCTACCCCCTCACCAAATCGGTGAGCAAACAGCTGATGCCGGTGTACGACAAGCCGATGATCTACTATCCCATCGCCACCCTGATGCAGGCCGGGATCCGCGAGATCCTCGTCATCACCACCCCCGAGGATCAGGGCCAGTTCATGCAGCTGCTGGACGACGGCTCCCAGTGGGGGATCACGCTTTCCTATGCGGTGCAGCCCAGGCCCGAGGGGATTGCCCAGGCCTTCCTGATCGGCGAGGGGTTCATCGGCGGCGACCGGGTCGCCCTGGTCTTGGGCGACAATATCTTCTACGGCAGCGGCCTGGGCAAGATCCTCCGGGAGGTGGCCGCCCGCGAGCATGGCGCCACGGTTTTCGGCTACTATGTCCGCGATCCGGAGCGGTACGGGGTGGTCAGTTTCGACGGCGAGGGCAAGGTCATCGATATCGAGGAAAAGCCGCTGCAGCCAAAATCCAGCTATGCGGTGAGCGGACTCTATTTCTACGATAACCGGGTGGTTGAGATCGCCCGCCGGATCAAGCCGTCGGCCCGTGGCGAACTGGAGATCACCGACATCAACAACGTTTATCTCAAGCGTGGCGAGTTGCGGGTGGAACTGCTCGGCCGCGGCATGGCCTGGCTCGATACCGGCACCCACGCCTCCCTCCTCGATGCCGCAAACTTCATCAAGGTCATGGAAGACCGGCAGGGGCTGAAGATAGCCTGCCTCGAGGAGATCGCCTATCGGCGGGGCTATATCGATGCCGGGCAGGTGGCCCGCTTGGCCGAGCCCCTGGGCAAGAACGGCTACGGCCAGTATCTGCTGCGGATGCTGGCGGAGGGGCGGTGATGAACTTCCTTCCCACCCCCATCCCGGAGGTCGTGGTTGTCGAACCGAAGGTCTTTGGCGACCACCGGGGCTTCTTCATGGAGACCTTCCGGGCCGACCGGTTTGCCGAACACGGCATTACCCTCCCCTTTGTTCAGGATAATCACAGCCGCTCTACGCAGGGTGTCCTGCGCGGCCTCCACTATCAGATCAAACAGCACCAGGGGAAACTGGCCCGGGTGATCGTGGGCGAGGTGTTCGACGTGGCGGTTGACCTGCGCAAGGGGTCGCCGACCTTTGGCCGCTGGGTGGGGGAGATCCTCTCGGCAGAGAACAGAAAGATGCTCTGGGTGCCGCCGGGCTTTGCCCATGGCTTTTACGTGTTGAGCGAGGCCGCCGAGTTTCTCTACAAGTGTACCGATTACTATGCGCCTGAGCATGAGCGCTGCGTGCGTTGGGATGACCCGGAGCTGGCCATCGATTGGCCGCTTCTTGATGGCGTGTCGCCGCAACTTTCCGCCAAGGACCTGGCCGGGGTTTCTTTTGTGAATGCGGAGTGTTATTTGTGAAAACGCTCATCGTCGGCAAGAACGGGCAACTGGGTCGGGAACTGGTCGCATCGGCGCCCCAGGGGTGGCAGGTTACCCCGTTGGGACGGGCGGAGATGGATATCCGCGATCGAGAGGCGGTGGGCCGGGCCGTGGAAGAACTGCGGCCGGAACTGGTGATCAACGCCGCAGCCTACACCGCCGTTGACCGGGCCGAAAGCGAGCCGGATCTGGCCTATGCCATCAACGGTCACGGGGTTGCCCATCTGGCCGAGGCGACCAGGGCGGCCGGGGCGAGATTGATCCATGTCTCCACTGATTTTGTTTTTGACGGCAGAAATTCCTTGCCCTATCTTCCCGCCGACCGCCCCAACCCTGTGTCCGTGTACGGCGCAAGCAAGCTTGAGGGTGAGCGGTTGGCCGCCGCCTATTGCGGCCGCGACGCTGTCATCGTCAGAACCTCCTGGCTGTATGGGGCGGGCGGGAGCAACTTTGTCACCACCATGCTCAAACTGATGGCGGAGCGCGAGGAGTTGCGGGTGGTGGCCGACCAGGTCGGCACCCCCACCTGGACCGGGGGCCTGGCCGAGGCGATCTATGGTCTGGCCACCATGGAGGCCTCCGGCATCCAGCATTGGAGCGACGCAGGCGTCGCCTCCTGGTACGACCTTGCCGTTGCCGTGCAGGAGGAGGCGCTGGCCCTTGGCCTGCTGAAGCGGGCGGTGCCGGTGCTGCCGATCCGTAGCGAGGAGTATCCCACCCCGGCCCGGCGACCCGCCTACAGCGTGCTGGACAAGAGCGAAACCTGGCGGTTGCTGGGCGGGGCCGCTCCCCACTGGCGGGTGGGTCTTCGGATGATGCTCAAGGAATTCAAGGGATTACAAGATGGCTAGACTGCTGGTTACCGGCGGCGCGGGCTTTATCGGCGCCAACTTCGTTCACTATTGGCTGCGTCGTCATCCCGGCGACCGGGTGGTGGTGCTTGATTCCCTCACCTATGCCGGCAACATGGCAAGCCTTGCCCCGGCCGAGGGGAATCCGCACTACCGTTTCGTCCATGGCGACATCGGCGATCAACCGCTGGTGGAACAACTGCTGAGCGAGGAGGGGCTTGACACCATCGTCAACTTTGCCGCCGAGTCCCATGTCGATCGTTCCATTGCCGGCCCCGATCCCTTTATCGACACCAATATCGTCGGCACCCACAACCTGCTCAAGGCCGCCAAGGCCATCTGGCTTGACGGCTCCGGCAAGGGGCAGCCGCACCGTTTCCACCATGTCTCCACCGATGAGGTGTACGGGTCGCTCAGCCCCGATGAGCCGCCGTTTTCGGAGACCACCCCTTATGCCCCCAACTCGCCCTATTCGGCGAGCAAGGCCGCTTCCGACCATCTGGTCCGTTCCTACCATCACACCTACGGGCTGGCGGTGACCACCAGTAACTGCTCCAACAACTACGGCCCTTACCAGTTTCCCGAGAAGCTGATCCCGCTGGTCCTGATCAACATCCTGCACGGCAAACCCTTGCCCATCTACGGCGACGGCCTCAACATTCGCGACTGGCTCTATGTCGATGATCACTGCCGGGGCATCGACCTGATTCTGGAGAAGGGGAAAACGGGCGAGGTGTACAATATCGGCGGCAACAACGAGTGGACCAATATCGACATCGTCACCCATCTCTGCGGTCTGATGGACGAGATGGTCGGAGCCGATGCGGCCCTTGCCGCTCGTTTTCCGCATACCCCGGCCGCTACGGGTAAACGGTCCGATTCCCTGATCACCTATGTGCGCGACCGGGCCGGTCATGACCGCCGCTACGCCATCGACGCCGCCAAGAGCCGGGCGGAACTGGGCTATGAGCCGGCCGAGTCGTTCCAGACCGGGATTCGCAAGACCGTGGCCTGGTATCTTGCCAACGAGCCCTGGTGGCGGGCGGTGCTGGACGGCAGTTATCACCGCGAGTGGCTGGCGCAGCAGTATGGCGGGGGGGAGAAGGAATGACCGTCGCGGTCGAAAAGCTGCCGCTGTCGGTGGCGATCATCACCAAGAACGAAGAGGAGCGGCTGCCCGATTGCCTGGCCAGCGTTGCCTTTGCCGACGACGTGGTGGTGGTTGACACCGAAAGTTGCGATCGGACCCAGGAGATTGCCCGGAGTAGCGGGGCGCGGCTGTTTGTCGAGCCGTGGCGCGGCTTCGGGCCGCAGAAGCAGTTCGCCATCGATCAGTGTCGGCATCCCTGGGTGCTGGTGCTGGATGGCGACGAGCGGATTCCGCCGGAAACCGCCATCGAGATCAGCACCCTGCTGGCCGGGGAGCCGGTGCATGGTGCCTACAGCCTGCCGCGCAAGAATTTCTTCTCCGGCCGCTGGATCCGCCACGCCGGGTGGTGGCCGGACCGGGTGGTGCGGCTCTTTCGCAAGGACTGCAACCGGATGTCCGACCATCTGGTCCATGAATCCTTGCGGGTGAGCGGTTCGGTGGGGGCGCTGGTCAACCCCATCGTCCATCTCACCAACCGCAACCTCAAGCAGACCATGGACAAGGTCAACCACTATTCCTCAGCCGGCGCCGAGGAGATGTTCGCCCGCGGCGAGACCGCCTCGATTTTCAAGGCGGTGGCCCGAGGCGGCTGGGCCTTCCTCTACAACTATCTGTTCCGCTTGGGGTTTCTTGACGGCGGGCAGGGACTGGTGATCGCCTGCACCGACGGCATCAACAAGTTTCTGAAATACGCCAAGCTCCACGAGATGCAGAACCGGCGGGATCAAGGATAAGATGGACCTTTCGATCGTCATCGTCAACTGGAACACCCGCGACTTGCTCCGCAACTGCCTGACCTCCATTGCCGACACCGTGAGCGGCCTTGCTTACGAGATCTTCGTGGTGGATAACGCCTCCAGTGATGATTCCGTTGCCATGGTCCGGGAGCAGTTCCCGTCGGTCACGGTTATCGCCAACACTGCCAATCTCGGCTTTGCCGCCGCCAACAACCTGGCCTTCCGGCGGATGCGGGGGTGCTACGCCCTGCTCCTCAATTCCGATACGGTGCTCACCGACGGCGCCATCGCCGTGCTCTTCCGCTTCATGGAAGCAAACAGCGATGTCGGCATGTGCTGCGGCCAGCTGTTGAACGAGGATGGCTCCCGCCAGAACTCCATCGCCAACTTCCCGTCGGTGTGGCCGTTGCTCTGCAACGAAACCCTCCTGCGGCTGCTCTTTCCCGCCAAATTTCCCAGTAAACGGCAGGTTCATGCCGAACCGGTGGCGGTGGATTCCTGCATCGGCGCCTGCATGCTGGTGCGGAAGGCGGCCATGGATGTGGAGGGGCTGCTGGATGAGAGGTTTTTCTTCTATTTCGAGGAGACCGACTGGGCCTATCGCTTCAAAAAGGCGGGCTGGCGGATCTGTCTGGTGCCGCAGGCCCGGATCTATCATCTGCAGGGCAAGAGCGTCGGCTACAGCGCCAAGGCCCGGATCATGTTCCACCGCTCCCGTTCGATCTACTTCAAGAAATGGCACCCCGGCCAGCACGGCGTGATGATCGCGGTGATCTTTGTCCGGACGGTCATCAATATCCTTCTCAATCTGGTCGGCGGGGTGTTGACGCTGGGATTGAACCGGGGCATCCGGCAGCGGCTGGCGGTCAACGCGCAGCTGGCCTGGTGGTATCTGCGGGGGCGCCCGGCAACCTAAAGCGTTGCGGCCGGAGCAGTACCTTTAGACCGAGATTGTATGACACGCAAAAAAGGGTGCGGGGTATTCCCCTGCACCCTTTTTTGTATTCGTCGTCGATCCGGTTGTTTGTTAGCCGGACGCCCTGTCGTCGAGCGAGATGATGTCGCTTGGCTTGCCTGCCTTGGGCGCAGCCGGCGCCCCGCCCCATTTTGTGGTTGCCGCAGCGTGCTTGCGGGCCGGTTGCGGCAGGGTCGGTTGCGTGCCCGTCTGCGTAGCTTTCTTGACCTTGAAGCGGTTAATCATATCCTTCATGTGCATGGCCTGGCCGGAAAGCTCTTCCGAGGCGGCCGCCGATTCCTCGGCGCTGGCGGTATTCTGTTGGGTCACCTGGTCGATCTGGCCCAGGGCCTGGTTGGTCTGGTTGATCCCCTGCGCCTGCTCGTT
>DHYT01000030.1:0-2396 GCA_002415465.1 Desulfobulbaceae bacterium UBA5123 | reverse complement strand
TTGGTCTGGAAGGCGATCTCGTCGATAACCTTGATGATCTTCGAGATGTTCTGGCCTGCCTCGTTGATTTGGCCCATGGCGCTGACCATTTCTTCCATCTTGGCGTTGCCGCTTTCGGCGGCATTTCTGGTCTGGATGGCCAGCTTGTTGGCTTGGGAGGCGTTTTCGGCGTTCTGTTTGGTCTGTGAACCCATCTCGGTCATGGTGCTGGTGATCTCTTCGAGTGAAGCCGCCTGTTCGGTGGCGCCTTGGGAGAGGGCCTGGCTTGCGTCGGAAACCTGGCTTGCGCCGCTGGTGATCTGGTCGGTGGCGACCAGGACCTCGGTGATGATCCGGTTGAGGTCTTCGCAGGTTTTTTGCAGCGAACTGCCGATGGCGTCATCTTCATCCTTGGGCTTGATCTCAAAGGTCAGGTCACCGTCGGCCATTTTGGCAAGGGCAACGACCACCTCGTTCTGCAGGGTGTCGGCGAAGCTGTCCATGGACTGCGCCATCTGGCCGATTTCGTCCCGGCGCTTCATGTTGAGGCGTTTGTTCACATGGCCACGGGCCAACTCGGTGATCATCGTCACGGTCTGACTGATGGGGCCGGTGATGGAGCGGGTTATGAAAAAGGCCAGGGAGACACCGATGACGAAGGCGAGAACGGCGATGACAATGATGGCGTTGCGGGACTGTTCGGCACCCTCGATCATGGCGGTTTCGGAAAGGATGTTTTCCTTGACCAGATTATTCATTTGTTTGAGCAGTTCCTGGACTTTTTTGAGATGGATTTCGGTTTCAGATGAGTAGATGGCGGTCGCTTCGCTCCGGCCTTGAAGATTGGTCTCGGCCCGTTTCTGCATTTTTTTCAAGGTGTCCCGCACATCGGCCAGTACCGGCAGGATCTTGCTCTGATAGAGGGCGGAGGCGGCAGCGAAATCCTTTTTTGCCAGCAGCGCGTCGATGGTGTGTCCGTATTCATGCAGCTGTCTGTGTGGCTGGTCGATCAACTGCAGCATTTGCGCAAGTTCCGGGTCCGAACTGCTCATCTTGCGGCCATCATCGCCATATAAAAACTGACCGAAGCCGCATTGGGTGGGATCAAGCTGCACCCCGACCGCATTTTTACGGCTCAGGATGGCATCCTGAACCTTGCTGGTCCAGGCGACATGGTCAAGTTCTTTCTGCACCAGAAAGGAGGGGAGGTTGGCGTCGGCGCTCCTGAACACCTCCTTGATCTTGCGGGCCGACTCGTGCAGCTTCTGGTGCGGCTCGCCGATGGCCTCCAGCGAATCATGCAGCAGGGGAAGGATGTGTTCCGCTTCCTTGCGGCCCTCGCCGTAATACCATTTGCCGAAGCCGCACTTGGTGTGATCGAGCTGCACGGTAAGTTCCGTGACATGGGTGTCGGTAAGATATGCCGAAACCTGGTGCGCCCAGTTCAGGTGATCAACCTCCCGTTGCAGGATCTCTCCGCGCAGCGCATTGCCTTTGGAAACCTCAATGCCATCCTCCACCACATGGGTGAGGCCGAAGATTCCCCACCCGCCGAGAAGCAGCAGCAAACCCAGGATGCTTCCCGAAAGAATAGCCATTTTTTTGCCGATTCGGGTGTTTTCAAGCATCTTCCTCACCTCCAGGTCAAAGGTTGTTCAATTGCCTTGATGCGCGCACCATATGGTTGGTGCATAAAATCTTGGTGATGGTGGCTTTGGCCTGATTTCGTTTGATATTTTCATTTCGTGTCGTTGCATGGGTTAGATTTCCATCTATAAATACAGCTATGGTATCGTTATCAAAAAAAACCATTGAAAGTCAATATTATTAAATGATTTCAAATAATTGCATTACATAAGATTCTTATCTGTAAATATATAGTAATTACTATGTAGTTTGGTTAAACTCCCAGCGTTTGTATGTAATAAGCCTGATTCATGAAGTTTATTTTTTGCGTGGAAGAGCGGAGAATGCTGGGAACGGAATTGGGAGAGAGAGGTGGAGCGTAGACAGTGTCAGGCACAAGGGGCAAAATTTATGCTGATGAAGATGAGTTTGGACCAGCGATTAGATACTGCATGGCGTGGTCATTCAACCAAAAAGCGCCACCGGAATGAATCCGATGGCGCTTTTTGGTTGAAAACTAGTATCTAGTCGTCGGCTGGGTTAATAACGTCCGACGGTTTTATCAGTATTTGCCGAACTCCTTGTCATCCAATGCGATGATGTCGCTTGGTTTTTCCTTGTTGGGGCGTGCTTGTGGTTTTGGGGCGCCCCAGTCATGTTTTGGCGCGGGTGAAGCGGCGGCATGCCGTTGCGGGAGGGCTTGTTGCCGCGGTTGCGAATACCCCTGCGACCCGCCGCCCCTGATCTTGAAGCGGCTCATCATCTCTTTCATGTGCAGGGCCTGGCCGGAA
>DHYT01000230.1 GCA_002415465.1 Desulfobulbaceae bacterium UBA5123 | reverse complement strand
CCACATCGGCCCGGTAGCCCATCCGATCCAACAAACGCAGCGCCAGCTTTTGGTTGACGGCGTTGTCCTCGGCCAGCAGGATGCGCAACGGCAGTCGTTTTCCCATCTCGGCGTCGAATTGGGAAAACGACTGCCGTTGCGCATCCTGCTGACATAAGACCACGCCGTCAACCAGAAGCTCGCCATGAAACTGTTGGAACGTCACGGCCACACCGTGGCGTCGGTGGCCAATGGGCAGGAGGCACTGGACCTGCACGCGGCGCAATCCTTCGATCTGATCCTGATGGACGTCCAGATGCCGGAAATGGACGGCTTCGAGACCGCGGCCCTGATGCAGAACCTCAAGGCGACCCGCAACATACCGATCATCTTCGTCACCGCCATCAGCAAGGACGAGGAACATGTGTTCAAGGGATACCGGGCCGGGGCCGTCGATTACCTCTTCAAGCCGCTCAATCACGATATCCTGATGAGCAAGGTGAAGGTATTTCTCAAGCTCTACCGGCAGCGCATCGAATGCGAGTGGATGCAGGCGGAGATCCAGAAGAACAAGAATCTCGAGGCCCTCGGGGTTTTGGCCGGCGGCATCGCCCATGACTTCAACAACCTGCTGGCCACCATCTTCGGGTACATCGAATTGGCCCAGTTGCTGAGCGGCAAGGAGAGCAAGATCCATCAGAAGCTTGCCGAGGCGATCAAGGCCGCCAAGCGGGCCCGGCTGCTCACGCAGCAGTTGCTGACCTTTTCCAAGGGCGGCGGACCGGTGAAGGAGCGGGCCGATATCGCCGACCTGCTCGCCGACACCAGCAGCCTGCTGCTCAGCGGTTCCAACGTCAAGGTGCATCTTGATATCGAGGAGGGGCTGGGCGACGTGGAGGTGGACAAGGGGCAGATCAATCAGGTCTTTCAGAATCTGTTCTTGAATGCCAAGGATGCGATGGCCAACGGCGGCAATCTCACCATTACCGCCCGGAACGTCACCATCGACGGCCACAGCCAGGAGCCGATGGTGGCGGACGGCGAGTATGTGCAGGTGACCTTCCGGGACGACGGCCCGGGCATCGATCCGGCCATCATCGGCAGGATTTTCGATCCCTATTTTTCCTCCAAGGCCAAGGGGGCCAGCGGCCAGGGATTGGGGTTGACGATCTCTCACTCCATAGTCAAGAAGCACGGTGGCTATATCCGTGCCGAGTCCGCGCCTGGAGAAGGCGCCACCTTTCAGATCTTTTTGCCCCAGGTGGACGGGCCGCCCAGTGGGCGGTTGCCCGACGCAGAACGTGACGGCGTCGGCGCGGCGGCGCCGGAGACGCAAGGCCTTGCTGGCTGCAAGCGGCTGCTGGTGATGGAGGACGAGGAAAGTGTCGCCACGGCGCTCTGCGAACTGCTTGGGTATCTCGGCTACCGCGCCGAGGTGGCCGGCGACGGGGGCAAGGCGCTGGCCATGTTCCAGGCCGCTTGCGAGCGGAATGAGCCGTATGACGGGGTGATTCTCGATCTCACCATCCGGGGCGGCGAGGGGGGCGAAAAGGTGCTGGGCAGGCTCCGCGCCGTCGATTCCCGGATCAAGGCCCTGGTGGCCAGCGGCTATGCCGAGAACCATATCATGTCAAACTATCAGGAGTACGGGTTTGACGGCGCGATCAGCAAGCCCTTTACCCTGAACGGCCTGGCACGGGAAGTGAAGAATCTTTTCTGATCGCGGCGCGATGGCGTTGGCTGCGGACGCCGTTCTCCGTTATGGCGGGTATGATATGCGAAGCCTGATGTATGATGCGGTAGTCATTGGCGCGTCGTGTGGCGGCATGGCCGCCCTGGCGCGGATCTTCTCCCACTTGCCGGCGGGCTATCCCTTGCCGGTCCTCGTTGCCCAGCACCTGCATCCCCAGCAGGATGACGGATTTTTCCTGCATCTCGGCGAGCGGTGTCCGCTGCCGGTCAAGGCGGCCGATGAAAAGGAAGTCATTGCCGGCGGCCATATCTATTTTGCCCCTCCCAACTATCACCTGCTGGTGGAAAAGGATCTGACGCTGGCGCTCTCCGTGGACGAGCGGGTGCAGTTCTCGCGGCCCTCCGTGGATGTGCTGTTTGCAAGCGCGGCCGAGGCGTACGGGTCACGACTGGTGGGGGTGGTGCTCACCGGCGCCAACAACGACGGCGCAGACGGTCTGCGGATGATCAAGGAGCGGGGCGGACTGGCGGTGGCGCAGGATCCCGCCACCGCCGTTGCCGATTGCATGCCCCGCGCGGCCATCGCGGCGGTGGCGGTGGATCAAGTGTTGGCGGTGGACGAGATCGGCCGGTTGCTGGCCGCGCTCGGCGCGCGGTGATGCCCGTTGCCGTTCACCGGAGCGGCAGCGCCTTTGCCCGCCTGGAATCAACAAAAAAGGGAGCGCGTCCCAGCGGACGCGCTCCCTTTTTTAATGACCCGACGGGTGGAGGCGCAAGGGCTTAAAAGTCTTCGAAATCCCCCCCTTCGTCGCCGAAAGGAATAACCTCGGATGGCTTCTTGCCGACCGTGGAGGGCGGCGGTTGCGGCTTGCCTGTCTTCTTGGCCGGGGGCAGCCGCGGCACTGGTTTCTGGCCTGCGGCCGTAGCGGGCGACGGCAGCGGCGGGCGGCGCAGCTTGGTGTCGCGGCCGGTTTTTTCCTTGGCGGCCATCCCGGTGGCCCCGGTCATCCCGGCCAGGCTGGAAAGCTCTGCGGTGGCCTGCATCAAGGCGCGGGCCTGGGCGTCCATCTCCTCGGCCACTCCGGCCGATTCCTCGGCGTTGGCGGCAATGGACTGGGTCAGCGAGCTCATCTCCTGCATGGTGGTACTCACCTGTTCGACCCCGTTTGCCTGTTCCGTGGAAGCCACATCGATTTCGCTCATCAGGGTCGCCACCTTGGCGGTGCTGTCGGACACCCCGGCGAATTTCTCGGAGGTTCTGCCCACCAGTTGCACCCCGCCCTTGATCTTGGTGACGGTCTCCTCAATCAGGGCGGCGGTGTTTTTGGAGGCCTCGGCCGCCCGCATCGCCAGGTTGCGGACCTCATCGGCCACCACCGCGAAACCGGCGCCGGCCTCGCCGGCCCGCGCCGCCTCGACGGCCGCATTGAGGGCGAGAAGGTTGGTCTGGAAGGAGATGTCGTCGATGGTCTTGACGATCTTGAAGGTTTCCTCGCTGGCCTTGGCGATGTCATCCATGGAGGTGGCCAGCTCGCCCATGGATTGCCGCGCCTCGCTGACGATGGCGGCGGTTTCCTTCATGATCCGGTCGGCCTGCGAGGAGTTGTCGGCGTTCTGTTTGACCTGGGCCGAGATCTCGGCCATGGAGGCCGATGTTTCCTCCACCGAGGCGGCCTGCTCGGAGGCACCCTCGGCCAGCCGCTGGCTGCCGGAGGTGAGTTCCCGGGCGGCGTTGCCCAGATGCCCGGTGCTGTCGGTGATTGCGCCGACGGCATGGCGCAGGGGGGCGCCGATCTTCCGCCCGACCAGGAAACCGACCAGGATCAGGAGTGCCGCGCTTGCCAGGAGCGCGAGTTGCAGGATCAGCCGGATCTGATTGATGCTGTCCAGGGATTCCTGCGAGGTCGCCTTGATCATTTCCTTGGCTGCCGCTTTGCTCGCCTTGATGATCTCCTCGAATTCGTGAATGGTCTGTTTCAAATCGCCTAGCTGCCCGTTGCCCGCCTGGGGGGTGATTTCCGGATCGTTCTGGATTTGTTGGGCAATGGCGAGAAACCGTTCCTGGTAGGTTTGCGCCAGGGCGGTCATTTTTTTGGCGTTTTGCCGGATTTCCGGGCTGATGTCTTCGTCCTGGGCCATCTTGGCTGTCACCAGGGCGATGGTCCCCTGGGTCCGCTCGGCCACCTCATTGAATTTTTTCAGATACCCCGCCTGTTTGTCCGGGTTGCCGATGTTGAGCAGAAGGTCCTTTTCGCAGCGGCGTTGTTCGAGCAGGTCGATGACCAAGTCATCCAGGGCGAGAGCGATGGGGATGTCGCTTTCCGCCATCATGACGACGTTGGCCTCGTTCTGGCCGAATTGCCAGATGGAAACGGTGCCGAGGGCGATGAGAAGGGCCAGGGCCAGGCCGAAGCCGTAGCCCAGCATGCGTTGGACGCTTAAGGTGTTTGGTTGCATTGACGGTTCCTGTTGATTTCTGGGTTCAAAATTTAAACATGCAAGTCGCAGTTTACCACATTTTCGGGCGGGTTTGCTCGCAGAATATTGGGAATCGGAGTGGATATCGTCTTGCTCGTGTTGTTGGTTAACATCCTGTAATAACGATGAAAGTCGTTGGCGGCCCTTCCTGTTGCGATGGGTCGCCCGGCGTTCAAGGCGCGGAGGTTGGCGGTTTTGTCGTATCCTGGTGGCCGGCAGGTTTACCGGGGCGCGGCGGTCTGCCCTTCATCGAGCACCCTGCGCACGATCCGGGCCAGGTTGGCAATGGTGATAGGTTTCATGGCATATTCGCGGATGCCGATTGCCATGGCGCCTTCCTTGTTCAGGAATTCGCTGTGGCCGGTGCAGAGAATAACCGGCAGGTCCGGGCGAATCGCCATTATCTCCCTGGTCAGGTCGATGCCCGTGAGGTGGGGCATGGTCAAGTCGGTGATGACCAGGTCGTAGCCGTCGGGGTTGTCGCGGAATTCGTTCAGCGCCGCCTGGCTGTCGGTGAACGATGTCACATGATAGTCGAGGTTTTCGAGGATGTCGCGGTTGACCTCGACGATGGATGTTTCGTCGTCGACGATCAAGATGCGCTCGTTGTGGCCGGGAGGGATATGCAGGTCCTTGATGTTGCTCTCGAACGCCTCGGCGGCGGCCTCGATGGTGGGGAAATAGATATGGAAGACCGCCCCGTGCCCAGGCTCGCTGTAGACGGTGATGTGGCCGTTATGGCCCTTGACGATGCCGTGGACCACCGCCAGCCCGAGGCCGGTCCCCTCCCCTTTCTTCTTGGTGGTGAAGTAGGGGTCGAAGATGCGCTGCTGGGTCTCCTTGTCCATGCCGACGCCGGTGTCGCTCACCTCCAGCTTGACGTATTTGCCGGGGATCAGGGCGATGTTCTCGACATAGTCACCCTCGCTGATGATCACCTCGTCGAGGGAAACCCCCAAGGTGCCGCCGGTTTCACGCATGGCATGGTAGGCGTTGGTGCAGAGATTCATCAAGATCTGATGAATCTGGGTGGGATCGGCCATCACCAGGCTGCAATTCGGATTGATCCGCTGCTTGATCTCGATGCTGGTGGGAATCGAGGAGCGCAGCAGTTTCAACGCTTCCTTGGTGATGGTCTGCAGCTGTATCTGCTGGAACTTGTGTTCTCCCTGGCGGCTGAAGGTGAGGATCTGCCGGATCAGCTCCTTGGCGCGCTTGGAGGCCTTGACGATTTCCAGGATCTTTGTCTTTTGCGGCGAGTTGTCGGCGGTGCTCAGATTCAGCAGTTCGGAGTAGCCGAGGATGGGGGTGAGGATGTTGTTGAAATCGTGGGCGATGCCGCCGGCGAGGGTGCCGATGGCCTCCATCTTCTGGGACTGGCGGAGTTTCTCCTCGAGTTTTTTGCGCTCCTCCATCTCCGTCTGCAACTGCTCGTTGATTTTGGTGCTGGTGTGTATCTCTTCCTGCAGGGAGAGATACATGTCGTGCTGGCTTTTGGTCAGCTTGTTGAAGTTGCTGGCAAGCAGGCTGATTTCGTCGTCCCCGCTCTGGTCCAGCGGGGCGATGAAGATGTCGTTATCCTTGGCGGCGCTTTGGCTGAAATGTTCGGAGATGGAAAGAAGCCGCCGGGTGATCAGCCGCTGCACGACAAAATAGATGGTGATGATCAGGATGAGGATGCCGCCGGCCAGGATCAGCAGGTTGTCGCGGAAATCGTTCCAGACGTTTTTCTCGACGATCTGGAGGGGGATGGCCACCGTGTCCAGGGCGATGACCTCGCCCAGCGGGCGGTGGAAGCCGGCCTTGTCGCCGTAACGCTTGATCAGCGAGGCCGGCGCATGCTCCGGGACGCCGTGGCAGTGCAGGCAGGATTCCTCCATCCGGCGGGCATTGAAGCGGGCCATGTACTTCTTGCCGGCGATGGTGACGATGCCGGACCAGGTGGTGACCGTGGGGTTCCGGTTAAAGAATCGGATGATCTTCAGTTCTTCGGGGCTGGCCTGGTTGTTGGGGTTGCGGGGGTTGTCGGAGGAGAATTTCAGGATCATGTCCGGAAATTCCTTTTTGACCTCGTTGAAGACCTCGCAGGCGACAAAGGAGGTGGACATGGTTTCCGGAATAAACTCTTCCTTGCCAACCAGCCGATACATCACCGGGCGGATCTTGTCGCCCACATACTTGCGGACGGCTATCTCGAAATTGAGGGCGAGATGCGCCTGCTGTCCGAGCAGTTCGGTGATGTTGCGGTTTGAGATCTGGTAGTGCTCGTAGAAGAGAAATGAAAAGAAGATGGAGATGAAGAGCGTGATATAGCAGAAAAGCTTGGTTCCGAGGGTTTTCATTCCCCCTCCCTGGCGTGATGGTTTTGGGTGCGCCGTGGTCATGGCCTGACCCGAAGGCCTGAGGAGCAATCACGTCTGCGGTTGATAATTATTTATATAAAATTGTCCGCGGATGTCAACGTCCGCGTCCTGCCGCGCCCTCTTTGCGCGGGATCTCCGGTTACGGCAGGCAGAGCAGGAACTGATTGATGCCGTTCATGATCATCTCAACCGCGATGGCGGTGAGGATCATCCCCATCAGGCGTTCGATGGCGATGATCCCCCGTTTGCCGAGATAACCGCTCAGGTGGTTGGCCGCGAAGAGGATGATGCCGCTGGCCAGCCAGGCGATGAGGATGGCTCCGAGCCATTCCGGCCAGCGGGCGGTGTCGCGGCTGACGATGAAGAGGACCGCCGCCAGCGCCGAGGGGCCGGCGATGAAGGGAATCGCCAGCGGCACGATGAACGGTTCGCCCTCGATATCCATGTCCTGGGCCATGGCGCCCATGGTGGCCGGGAAGATCATCTTGATGGCGATGAGGAAGAGGATGATGCCGCCGGCCATGGTCAGCGCCGAATCGGAGATGTTGAGCAGTTTGAGGAGGAATTGGCCGCTGAAGAGGAAGAGGATCAGGGCGGCGAGGGCGAAGAGGAGTTCGCGGATGATGATCCGTTTTTGCCGCTCGGCCCCGTATCCCTGGAGGGTGACCAGGAAGAGCGGGATGTTGCCGACCGGGTCCATGACCAGAAAAAGAAGCAGGGCTGCTGAGAAGAGTGTCATAGGCTATTGTGCCCCCGCCAGGGGCCGGGATGTCAAGCCCTGCCGGCAAAGCCCATGGAAAAAGTGATCCAGGCGGTGTAGGCGAGGTAGATGAGGAGGAGGACCGCGCCTTCCCAGCGGACGATGCGCCGCTGATGGGTGATGGTGAAGGGCAGCAGCAGCAGGGAGAGCAAGGCCATTACCAGGAGATCGAACGCCCCGTTGCCGGGGACGGGAATCGTCGCGGTGGTGGAGCTCAGCCCCATCACGAAGAGCAGGTTGAAGATGTTGGAGCCGATCACGTTGCCGATGGCGATGTCGGTCTGCCCCCGGTAGGTGGCGACCAGCGAGGTGACCAGTTCCGGCAGGCTGGTGCCGATGGCGACCATGGTCAGGCCGATCAGCACCTGGGGCACCTGAAAGGCCTGGGCCAGGGAGACGGCGGCGTCAACGGTCAGGCGGCCGCCGCCGATCAGGGCCGCAAGGCCGGCCACGGTGAGAAAGAGGTTGCGGCCGACCTTTTCGCTGCCGTCCGCGCCGGCCAGCTCCTCCGCCTCCTGAAAGAGGGCGTCGGGGTGCGCGCGTCTTTGCCGCAGCACCTCGCTTACCGTGTAGTGGATGAAGATGCAGAAGAGCAGCAGCAGCAGCAGGCCGTCGGCGCGGTCGTAGGCGGAGGGGGTGTCGCGGAGGAGGCGGTCGAGACCCAGGATGGCGGCCGCCGCCGAGGCCAGCAGCATCATCGGCAGCTCCCGGTTGATCACCGAACTGTGGATCTCAAGCGGCCTGACCAGGGCGGCGACGCCGAGGATGAGGCCGATGTTGGCGATGTTGGAGCCGATGATGTTGCCGAAGGAGATGTCGCCGCTGCCGTTGATGGCGGCGATCATGTTGACGGCGAGCTCCGGCGCGCTGGTGCCGAAGGCGACCACGGTGAGGCCGATGATCAGGGACGATACCCCGAGGGTTCGGGCCAGGGCCGAGGCGCCGCGGACCATGAATTCGCCGCCGCCAAGGAGCAGGGCGATACCGATTGCGAGCAGAAGGAAGTTGAGGAGCATGGGGCTTATCCGGCGGTTACCGGTTGAGGGTTTGGGGAGGTGGCGCGGTGTGTCGATCAGAGGGTGTAGGACTGATGGGGCTCCGGAATTTCGACCCCGGTGAAGCCCAGTTCGGTGGTGAGCCCCTCGGCCAGGGCCAGGGCTGCATCCTCCTCTCCGTGGACGATGAAGGTCTGGTGTGGTTTTAGCCGCATGGCTCCGGCCCAGTCAAGCAATTCCTGGCGGTCGGCATGGCCGCTGAAGCCGGTGAGCACCTCCACCCGGGCCCGCAGCGGGTAGTCGCGGCCCAGAATCGGCACCAGGGGGGTGCCCTCGACGATGCGGCGGCCCAGGGTGTCCGGGGCCTGCCAGCCGGTGACCAGGATGGTGTTGCGGTCGTCGCCGATGCGGCGTTTGAGGTGGTGGAGGATGCGGCCGTTTTCCATCATGCCGCTGGCGCTGATGATGATCGCCGGCAGGGCGAGCAGCGAGAGTTCTTTGGACTCCTCCACGTCCCGGGTGTAGCGCAGGGTTTCGAAGCCGAAGGGGTTGTTGTGGGCATCGCGGAGGAGAAAGTCGCGGGTTTCGGCGTCGTAGGCCTCGGGGTGGAGCCGGAAGATGTCGGTGACCCGGGTGGCCAGGGGGCTGTCCACGTAGATGGGCAGCGGCGGGATCACCCCCTCGTTGAACATCTTGTGCAGCGAATAGACGATCTGCTGGGTGCGGCCCACGGCAAAGGCCGGGATCAGTACCGAGCCGCCCCGTCCGGCCGTGTCGTTGATGATCCGGGCCAGCTCCGCTTCCGCCTCCTGGTAGGGGGGGTGGCTCCGGTTGCCGTAGGTGCTCTCCATGATCAGGAGGTCGCAGCCGTCGGCGAGCACCGCGGGGTCGCGGATGATCGGGATACCGGGCCGGCCGATGTCGCCGCTGAAGATCCGGCGCGATTTCCGGCCGCTCTCCTTGTCGTCGATGTCGAGGATGACGTTGGCGCTGCCCAGCATGTGGCCGGCGTCCACCAGGGTGAGTTCCACGCCGGGCAGGATGGGGTGCCGGTGGCTGTAGCTCAGGCCGATGAACGACTCCATGGCCTTCACCACGTCTTCCCTGGTGTAGAGCGGCTCGAAGGGCACCTTCTTCTGCGGGCCGCGGTGCTTGCGGTTGATGTATTCCACGTCGCGTTCCTGGATGGCGGCGCTGTCCATGAGCATGGCGGCGCAGAGGTCGCGGGT
>DHYT01000150.1 GCA_002415465.1 Desulfobulbaceae bacterium UBA5123 | reverse complement strand
CTCGCTCTTGGCGGTGAGCATCAGGATCGGCAGATGGCGGGTGGCCGGGTCGATGCGGAGCTGCCGGCAGACCGAGATGCCGTCGAGCTTGGGCATCATCACGTCGAGGATCAGCAGGTCCGGCCGGTATTCGGCCACCTTGACCAGCGCCTCCTCGCCGTCGTAGGCCTCGGCGGTATCGTAGCCCTCGGCCCGGAAGCGCTTGCGGAGCAGCTCGACGGTGTCCATGGTGTCGTCGACGATGAGGATCTTTTCCTTGGTCACGGCTCTTATCCGTTGAGGTTGCGGGCAATCTGCGCCGCGAGTTCGCGCACGTTGATCGGCTTGGCGATGTAATCGCAGCAGCCGGCGGCCAGCGCCTTTTCGCGGTCGCCGCGCATGGCGTGCGCGGTGAGGGCGATGATCGGGGTGGCGCTGAATTCCGCCATCGCGTGCAGCCGCCGGGTGGCCTCCATGCCGTCGAGCTTGGGCAGGGAGATGTCCATCAGGATCAGGTCCGGGCGCTCGGCCACGGCCTGGGTTATGGCATCCTCGCCGTCGATCGCCTCGCAGGTGCGATAGCCGTTCCGGGTGAGAATCTTCACCACCAGTTCGCGGTTGTCGCGGTTGTCGTCAACGATCAGGATCTTCCTGCCGCCTTCCTCCGCTGTCGTCATTGTCATGCTCCATTAGAAATTCTCGCAAAATCCAAACGGCCGCCGTGCCGGTGGCCGGTCGCTATTCCTGTCGGTCACATCTCTGGATGGTATCCTTCAGCTCCTGCAGCAGTTCCTCCTCGCTGAGCACGCCCCGGTCGAGGATGGCGCGGATGCGGCCGTTGAGCTCGGCATGCGCCTCGGCCGGCACCGGCTCCTGGGTGAGCAGGATCAGGGGGATGTGCTTGGTGTCGGGGTTGGTCTTGATGTGTCCCATCAGGTCCGGGCCCTGGCTCTGCGGCATGAAGGGGTTGAAGACGATGAGGTCGGGGTGCACCTCGGCGATGGCCTCGATGGCGTCCTGACTGTTCTGGGCGCAGGTGATCCCGTAGCCCGCCTGGTCGAACAGATGGCAGATGGTGTCCAGGGTATGCCGGTCGCTGTCCACGACCAGGATCTGCTTGACGGCCGGGAGCAGCTTTTCCAGGGATTTGAGTTTGTGCAGGAGGAGGTCCTTGTCGATGGGCTTGACGATGTATTCGGCCGCCCCCAGGCTGAAGCCCAGTTTTTTGTTGTCGACGATGGAGAGTACCACCACCGGGATATCGCGGGTGGCGGGGTTTTGTTTGAGCTGGTGCAGCACCTGCCAGCCGTCCATGCCCGGCATCATGATGTCCAGGGTGATGGCCAGCGGCTGTAACTCCATGGCCTTGGCCACCACGTCGTGGCCGCTGAGCAGGCCGACGATCCGGTAGGTGTCGCCGACGTACTTGCGCACCAGGTCGATGACCTCGGGGTTGTCGTCGACGGCGAGGATGGTCTTGGGCGGAACGGCCGCGGATTCGCGGGTGGCGACGGCGCTGCTCCGTCGCTGCTCCTCTTCCGACAGCAGGAGCCGTTCGACGATCTCGCAGCCCTGGCAGTGGCTTATCTTTTCGGTGTCGAAGGCGACCTTTTCCCCCATGCAGTGGGTGCCCTGGATCAGCCAGCAGCGGAGCTCCTTGCTGCCGTATGCCGGGCAGCTTGGCTGGCCGCAATGCCCGAACTCCCAGCAGCGGATCTCCTTGCCGGCGTAAATGGCCGGATTGGCGAAGGTGTCAGGCTGCACCCTGCACGCCGCCGCCAGCCCATCCGCCAGGGTGGCGTCGATCTTGGCCACCGCCGGGCGCTCCAGCAGGGCGCGGTCGGTGGGCAGGGTGAAGCAGAAGCGGCTGCCCTTGCCGTAATCGCTCTCCACCCAGATCTTGCCCTTGTGCAGGACGATGAGGCCGCGGGCAATGCAGAGGCCGAGGCCGGTGCCCTCGTACTGGCGGATGGTGGAGCCGTCCACCTGGCTGAACTTGTCGAAGAGCTTGGGGAGATCGTCGACGCGGATGCCGATGCCGGTATCCTCGACGCAGACCTGCAGGTAGCGGTCCGACGCCGGCCAGGGGCGGACGCGGATGGTGATGCCGCCGGTTTCGGTGAATTTGATGGCGTTGGAGAGCAGGTTGATGAAGATCTGGCGCACCTTGTCCTCGTCCACGTACACCGGCGGCAGGTCGTCGGCGCAGTCGAGGGTAAGGGTGAGGCCCTTCTTGCCGACGGTGGGCTCGAAGATGGTCGCCACCGAGGCGGTGAGGGCCTTGATGCCCAGCGGCTGCGGGTCGAGTTGGATCTTGCCCGATTCGATCTTGGCCATGTCCAGGATGTCGTTGATCAGTTGCAGCAGGTGCTGGGCGTTGTTGCGCACCTTGCGCAGGCTCTTTTCCTGCTCCTCGTTGATCTCGCCGTCGATGCCGTCGAGCATCAGGTCGGTGTAGCCGATGATGGAGTTCATCGGCGTGCGCAGTTCGTGGCTCATGTTGGCCAGGAAGGCGGATTTCAGCTTGTCCAGCTCCCGCAGCTCGCGGTTGGCCCGTTCCAGCAGGATCGTTTTATCCTGCAGCAGCATGGTGCGGCGGTCGACCTCCTGTTCCAGCTGCTTGTTGAAGGAGTTGATCCTGGCGTAGAGCTTTTCGAGATCGTCCAGGGTCAGGTTGATGTGGCGGGCGATCTTGTCCATGATGTCGCCCTTGTCGCGTTCCCGGGCCCTGGCGTTGAGGTCGCCGCCGGCGGCCCTGGCGAGAACGGCGAGCAGTTCGCGGACCCGCTCCTCCAGGTAGAAGCGCTGCTCCTCCTCGTGCTCGGCCGTCTCCTTGATGTAGCGCAGCCGCTCCGCGTCGAGAACGTCGCGGATATCCTTGCAGATCTCCACCGCCCCGATCACCCGCCCCTCGCCGTCCACCAGGGCGCTGGCGCTGGTCACCACCGGGATCTTGGTTCCGCCCCGGCTGGTGAGAACGGCGGTGATTCCCTCCACGGTGACGCCGCGGTCCAGGCAGTAGTGCAGGGGGCAGGTGGTGGTGCCGCAGCGGTCGCTGTTGAAGACCTCCCGGCAGGTGAGCCTGCCCTCCGCCTCCGCCTTGCTGAAGCCGGTGAGCTTTTCACACGCCTCGTTCATGTAGGTGATCACCATCAGCGGGTCCACGATGAAAAGGGGGGCGGCGATGGCGTCGCGCAGGTTGTTGAAATAGCCGATCTGTTCCCGGATGCTCTGGGCCATGTGGTTGAAGGCGCGGCCCAGTTCGCCGATGGCGTCGTCGCTGCGCACCGACACCGCCACCTCCAGGTTGCCTTGGGTGATCTTGCGCGCCTCCTCGGCCAGTTCCTCCACCGGCCGGGTGACCAGCCGGTTGAGGAGCAGGGAGGTGAGGAGGATGATGCCGGCGATGCCGAAGAGGCTGATGGCGATGGTGCGGTTGCGCAGGGCGGCGATGGCGGCGTAGGTCTTGTCGGTGGAGACGCGGGTGATCAGGCAGCCCAGCACCTGGCGCGATTCGCCGTGGCAATGATGGCATTCCTTGCCGTTGGGCAGGGCGTGCAGGGTGAGGAGAAACCGTTGTCCGTCCCGTTCCTCCTCGAAGGGGGGCACGTTGGCGAGCGGGTCGGCGGCGGCAAGGAGCTGATCCAGGGTGGCGAGCATCTCCGCGCTGGCGGTGAATTGGGCCATGTTGGCGCCGATCCGTTCCGCGTGGCTGGCAAAGACGATCCGGCGGTTGAAGTCGCAGATCAGGATCTCGTTGTTTTCAAGACTGCCCCGGATCTCGGTGAGCTGCCGTTCCACCGATTCGCTGTCGCCCTGCGCCATGGGATGGCGAATGGCCGCGTAGGCCAGGGATTTCAGCTCCCGGCCGTGGGCGGCCATCTGTTCCCGGATCAGGTCGCGCTGGCTGGCGGTGGCGAGAATGATCACCCCGCCCATGACCAGGGCCACGCAGAGGGTGAGGGCGATGAGGATCTTGGCGCTGAGCCGTTTCCGGATATGGGCGAAGAGGTTGGCCATGTCAGTGCGCCCCGCCGTGGATCAGAGGTTTGAACCTGAACGCCGCCACCCGTTCCGAGGTGTGGCAGACCTCGCAGTCTTCCTTGGAGAGATGCTTTTTGATCGCCGCGGGGTCGCCGGTGGCGGCATGCCGGCCGCCCGGCCCGTGGCAGACCTCGCAGCCGGCGTTCTTGAGGTGCGGGGTCGCCTCGATGCTGACAAAGCCGCCCGGCTTGCCGTAGCCGGTGGTGTGACAGCCGTAACAGCGCTCTATCTCGGCCTCGGTGAGGCCGTGGCGCAGCCGTTCGATGCTTTCAAAGGAGCGGCTTTTCTTGGCATAGGTGACGAAGCGGCGGAACTCCTCGGTATGGCAGTCCCGGCAGGCAAGGCAGCCGACATAGGTGGCGGTTGGGGGGGAGGCGGAGGCGTTGCCGGGAGCGATGGCGAGCAGCAGCATGGCAAACGAGGTCAGGAGCATCCGCTGACGGCTTGAGGTCTGGGTGAGGGTCTGCATGGTAGGCTCCCCGGCGGTGGCGACCGTTTTCAAACGATGGATCCGTTTGGATAAAGAATACTAACATGCGCGCGTGCCAAGGCAAAGATTTTCATTGGCAAAGTGACGAAGGGAGGGAAGCGGCATGGGTATGCGCCGGCAGGGTCTGCTTTCGGCGGGGAGGAACAGCGGGCGGTTGGGATTCTTGCGAGCGAGAGACGGCGGTCCCCCTTGCCGTTTCAGGCGATGCTCATCCTCTTCGGTCCATGGGGAAGACAACCGACACCGCCGAGCCCTCGCCGCCGGGCCCATCGGCAATCTCCACCGCGCCGTGCATCCCCTCGGCCAGACGCTTGATGATGGTCAACCCCAGACCGGTTCCGTCGCCAACGGGTTTGGTGGTGAAAAACGGTTCAAAGCATTGCCGTTTTTCCTCCTCGCTGAAGCCGACGCCGTTGTCCGTAACCGTGAGCCGCACCACTTTTTTGTCCTGGTCGGCGGCAAGGGTTACCATGAGTTTCTTTGCATGGGAACCGTTTCCCTGCCGGCGCTGCTCGACGGCGTGGCGGGCATTGTTGAGCAGGTTGACCACAATCTGCTCAATGTGCAGATCGTTGCCGTAAAGAATGGCGGCCTGGTCAAGACGCACGTCCAGGGTGATTGCATGGATGCGAAACTGTTCCCGGAAAAAGGCCAGGGCCCTTTCCACGGCATGGGCCGGCGCGATCAAGCCCGTCCGGTCGCCCTTGACCCGGCTGAATGACTGCATGCCGTTGATGATGGTGGTGGCCCGCTGGGCCTGCCCGAGGATCTGTTCGAGGTGATCCCGCAAGGTCGGGTCTTCTTGGGGCAACAGCTTGCGGAGCAGCTGCGCGTTCATCGAGATCACGGTGAGCGGCTGCTTAAGTTCATGGGTGATGCCCGCGGCCATCTCGCCCAGGGCGGAAAGGCGATCGGCATGGGCCAGCCTGGCTTGCCGCTCCAGCAATCCTTCCACCTCCGCCAGGCTCTTCTGGGCGGTAACATCCTGGAGTTGGGCGATGAAGCATGGCTGTTCGCCTTCTTGCACCGGCAGCAGGGTGAGCAGTACATGGCGGCCGCCCAGCAGAAAGGTTTCCTCCATCCTGAATATCTGGCCGGAGCGGACCGATTCCGCGAGCCCTGCCGCCGCTTTTTCCCGGATTCCTTGGTCGAACAGGCCCATGAAGTCGGTCGCCAACAGCTCTTCCTCCGGTTTGCCGGTGAGCATCTCGGCCTTTCTGTTGGCGAAGATGATCCCGCGGGTCGGGGAAAATTCGATGATGCCCTCGGAGGTGTTGCGCAGGATCAGCTCCAGATGGCGTTTGGAGGTGAGGAGCTCGGCGGTGATCTCTCGATGAAAGATATCCTCGAGGCCGATGACCGGTGGCGCGGGTGAGACGCCGTATCGCCTTTCGGCGGTCAGGATGTTGAGGACATGGACCGACTGCTTCTGGAATGGCCCCTTGGCGATGCAGTAGTCGGCGCCGAACTCGTCGAGGGCGATGACGCCTTCGGCCGCGGCCGCGGAAAGGATGGCGATGACCGTATGGTCGAATTTGGCCGATCGGCGCACCGCCCGGCACAGCTGCTTGCCGTCCACCATCGGCATGATCAGGTCGACGAACATCACCTCAGGGGTGAAGGTTTTCAGGATCTCCAGGGCCTGGAGGCCGTCCTCGGCCAGGCGGAGTTCGTGGCCGTGGGAGGCCAGCAGCTTTTCCATGAGCCTGCGGACCATCGGATTGTTATCAACCACCATGATTTTTTTCCGCATGCCTGACCAATGCCTCCCAGAGTCATGCTCGCAAAAGCGCGATAGGGTGTCAATAGGTTATTGGCCCGTCATTTCTTGGCGTCGGTGGACAGGTGCGCCCGTCGGATATTTGCTCTCAGGCGAAGTCGAGCTGCACCGGGCAGTGGTCCGAGCCCATGATCTCGGCGAGGATCGCCGCCCCTTGCACCCGTTTTGCGCTCTTTTGATCCACGCAGAAATAGTCGATTCTCCAGCCGATGTTTTTTTGTCGGGCGCTGAAGCGGTAGCTCCACCAGGTGTACTGGTTCGGTTCCTGGTTAAAGAGGCGGAAGGTGTCGAGGTAGCCGGAGTTCAGGAAGTCATCCATCCACTGCCGTTCCTCGGCGCAGAAGCCGGGGTTCATCTCGTTCTGTTTGGGGTTGGTGAGATCGATCTCGCGGTGGGCGACGTTCATGTCGCCGCAGAGGATCACCGATTTCTTCTCGCCCAGTTCGTCCACGAACCGGTGCAGGTCGCGGTTGAATTCGAGCTTGTAGTCGAGGCGGGCCAGCCCGTGCTGGGCGTTGGGGAAGTAGGCGGTGACGAAGTAGAAGTCGTCGTACTCCAGGGTCAGCACCCGTCCCTCGCCGTCGTGGGTGTCGTGGCCCAGCCCTTCCAGGACCCGCAGCGGTTTTGTCCGGGCGTAGATCGCCACCCCGGCGTAGCCCTTGCGGGAGGCCGGATACCAGAAGGAGTGATAGCCGGGCAGGTTCTTGAGCGCATCCGAGAGTTGCTCCGGCTGCGCCTTGATCTCCTGCAGGGCGACGATGTCGGCGTCGAGGTCGTTGACGATCGCGGCGAACCCCTTCTTTTCGATGGCGCGGATGCCGTTGACGTTCCAGGAGATGAATTTTTTGACCCCGGCCGTTTTCTTCTTCGCGCCGGCCACCCGGCGGGGGGCGACGCCCAGGCGCGGGCAATCGGCGGCAATCGGGCAGCGGTCGCAGTGCGGGCGGAGCGGCTTGCACATCTCCTGGCCGAAGGCGACCAGGGTTGCGTTCACCGTCCGCCAGAATCGCGCCGGCAGTTTTTCGCGCAGGGCCATCTCGGTTGCCAGCGGGGTCTGCGTCTCCACGTATCCCCAGATATTCATGATCCGGTGAACGTGGGTGTCGACGCAGATCGCCGGCTTGTCGAAGGCCACCGTCACCACCAGGTTGGCGGTCTTGCGGCCGACGCC
>DHYT01000151.1:10361-11521 GCA_002415465.1 Desulfobulbaceae bacterium UBA5123 | reverse complement strand
GACGATCTCCTTGTTCACCTGGCCACCCAACACCATCTCCACCACTTCCATGGTCTCGGCGTCGGTCACCCGCATGCCCTGGATGAACTCGCCTTTCTTGCCCACTCGCTTGAGCATGTCCTCGATCTGCGGGCCGCCGCCGTGAACGACGACCGGGTTCAGGCCGACCAGTTTCAACAGCACCACGTCGCGGGCGAAGGCTGCCTTCAGCACCGGGTCGGTCATCGCGTTGCCGCCGTATTTGATGACCACGGTCTTGTCCCAGAAGCGCTGGATGTAGGGCAGGGCCTCGGCGATGACCTTGGCCTTGTCGGCGGGTGTGAGACTGGAAACGGGCATGGCGGGCTCCAATGGCAATGCTGCGAATTTTACAAACAAAAAGGGCGGCCTGGGCCGCCCTTTGCCGCAGAAATCCCGGCTTAGTCTATGCTCAGCCGCTTGGCGGTCCCGGCCGCCTTCTTGGGCAGCGTCAAGTCGAGCACGCCGTTATCCAGCTTTGCCTTGGCCGCTGCCTCGTCGATGTCGTGGCCCAGCGTGAAGCTACGGTAGACCTTGCCGTGGTAGCGCTCGCTGCGCAGCAGCTTCTCGCCTTCCTTCTGCTCGGTCTCGCGCTTGACCTCGGCGCTGATCGAGACCGAATTGCCTTCGATGTTGACGTGGATGTCCTCCTTTTTCACGCCGGGCAGATCGGCATGCACGGTATAGGCCTTGTCGTCTTCCTTCACGTCGACCTTCACCTGGCCCAGCGCCTGGGCCTCGGCCGGCATGGACATCGGGCGGACTAGGAAACCGCGCATCAAGTCGTCGAACAAATCGTCGATCGCGAAGGGATCGCGACGGATGATGTTGGCCATATCACTCACCTCCTTACGGAACTTGTTGAACACACCGGCATCGCCGGCTCCTACTTTCAATATGGGAAGGCCCGCCGGCAGTTCAAGAACCGCCAAGTTCAAATTTTTTTATGCCCACTGGCGTGTCAGGAATGGAACGCCCGCGCGACGAATGGACATGGAAACGAAAGGGAAGATCATGAATGCTGTGTACGCGAATATTCAGCGCGGTTTCAATATCCTGGCCTATGGCAAGGGCCTGGATTTCCTGGCCCTGCGCCTGTTGCTGGCTTGGGAGTTTTGGGAAGCCGGCATCGGCAAGCTGCA
>DHYT01000151.1:8851-10277 GCA_002415465.1 Desulfobulbaceae bacterium UBA5123 | reverse complement strand
GGCCCGGGCCGGCTCAGCCTGGACTGCCTATTGCGCACGCATCTTTTCTCTTGCCACCGCTGCGCCGCATGAACCGGCGGCCAGGTGCTAACATGCGGCCCAAGATAAAAAAGAGGCGGCATGTGGGATGAGCGCTAAGAACACACTAGAGCCCGATCTCTGGCTCGAACGCTACGGCACCTATCTGTTCCGCTATGCCTTGGCCAATCTGCGCGACGAGCGCCTGGCCGAGGACGCCGTGCAGGACTGCCTGTTGGCGGCCCTGCAGGCTCAGAGTAGCTACTCCGGCCAGGCCAATGAGCGGACCTGGCTGACCGGCATCCTCAAACACAAGATCGTCGACATCGTGCGCAAGGACAGTCGCGAGAAGCCGCTGGAGAACGTCGACATGGAAAACCCCTATGGCGAATTCGACGCGGCCTTCGACGAAACCGGCCATTGGGGCCACACCCTGATCGAGTGGGGCAATCCGGAAACCAGCCTGGACAACCGCCGTTTCTGGCAGGTGTTCGAGGCCTGCCTGTCGGCCATGCCGCGCCGGCTGGCCCAATTATTCATGTTGCGCGAGGTGGTTGGCGCCGAAACAGAAAAAGTTTGTAAGGAAATGGAGATCACCCCGACCAATCTCTGGACGATGCTGTACCGCAGCCGCATGAGCCTGAGGCAATGCCTCGAGCGCAACTGGGCTGGCGGAGAGGGGGCGTAATGCTGAATTGCAAGGAAGTCAGCTTGTTGGTTTCGCAGTCTCGGGACCGACGCTTGAGCTGGTCCGAGCGGTGGGGCGTGCGCTTTCATCTCTGGATCTGCGAGCAGTGCCGAAAGTATCAACACCAGGTGGCCTTCTTTGGCTGGCTGGCGAAGAGACTGGAGGCGGATCCCAGCCCGATGACGGGAGCCGAGTTACCGGCGGACGCGCGCGAGCGCATCCAAAAGGCGATGGAGGCCCACCGGCATGATGGTTGCGCAGGCGGCGGGCATTGCCACTAGCAATATTTAGAGGTTCTCAACGTAGTCACACACTTTTAGGAGATTGTTCATGAATCGCAAGCAAACCACCCTGACCCTGGCCCTTGGTTCCGCCATCGCCGCTTCCTTTATCGCCGCTCCGGTTTCCGCAGACAGTGTGTTTTCGGCCCAGGCCCTGAAGGGCGGCTACATGGTCGCCGCCGCCGACGACAAGGCGAAAGAAGGCAAGTGCGCCGGTGCCGCCAAGGCCAAAGAAGGCAACTGCGGCGCCAAGGAAATGGGCAAGGGCAAGGAAGGCAAGTGCGGCGAAGGCAAGTGCGGCAACAAGCCCAAGGCTAAGGAAGGCAATTGCGGCGCCGGTGCCAAGGCCCAAGAAGGCAAGTGCGCGGCCAACAAGAAGTAAGCAACTTATGACGGCTACACGGACCCTACAAGGCGCCGGCCTCGGCTTCAGGCGGGA
>DHYT01000151.1:423-8840 GCA_002415465.1 Desulfobulbaceae bacterium UBA5123 | reverse complement strand
CATACCTTCGTCTGCCACGGCCTGTCGCTGTCGCTGGGCGGCCTGACGCCGCTGGACGAGATGCTGCTCAAGAAGATCAAGGCCTTCATGGCCACCCACAAGATTCCGCTGTACACCGAGCATCTGTCGTATTGCTCGGACGATGGGCACCTGTATGACCTGCTGCCCATCCCATTCACCGAAGAGGCGGTCAAGTACGTGGCCGGCCGCATCCGCCGCGCGCAGGACATCCTGGAGCAGCGCATCGCGGTGGAAAACGCCTCGTATTACGTGGCCGCGCCTATCGCCGAGATGAGCGAGGTCGAGTTCATCCACGCCGTGCTCGATGAGGCCGACTGCGACCTGCATCTCGATGTGAACAACATCTACGTCAACAGCGTGAACCACGGCTTCGACCCGGTCGAGTTCCTGCGCCAGATGCCGGTCGAGCGCATCGTCTACATGCACATGGCCGGCCACTATCAAGAATCGCCCGACCTCATCGTCGACACCCACGGTGCCGACGTGATCGAGCCGGTCTGGCAATTGCTCGACACCACCTACGATCTGCTGGGCGTGGCGCCTACCCTGCTCGAGCGCGACTTCAACATTCCACCCCTGGCCGAGTTGGTGCCCGAGGTGGCGCGCATCGCCTCGTTGCAAGCCAAGCACAGCAAGAACGCCGCGGCGGCCTGATATGGAATTCCAAAACTATCAGCGCGCCTTCACCGGCCACATCCGCGATCCCAAGGGCGCGGCGCGGCCCAAGGGCGTGCCGGCTCGGCGCATGAAGGTCTACAACGAGCTGCTCTACAACAACATCGAGAGCTTTCTGCTGGCCTGTTTTCCGGTCTGCCGCGCGATCCTGGGCCAGCGCAAATGGGCTAGGCTGGTGCGCGAATTCTTCCGCGAGCATCGTTGCCACACGCCGTATTTCCGGCAAATCCCCGGCGAGTTTTTGCAATATCTGCAAGATATCTGGCAGTGTCCGGACGACATGCCGGAGTTCTTGCCCGAGTTGGCCCATTACGAGTGGGTGGAGCTGGAGCTATCCACCTCCACCCGCGACGAGGAAACGCCGGCCCACGACGCGGCCGGCGACCTCATGCAAGGCCGGCCTCTGCCCAATCCCGTTATGCAGGTGCTGGCCTATCGCTACCCTGTGCACAAGCTCGGCCCGCGCCATAAACCCAAGGCCGCGCCCGATGCACCGACCTTTCTCATCGCCTTCCGCAATCCCGATTTCGACGTGAGGTTCAGCGCCATCAACGCGGCCACGGCCCGCTTGCTGCAAATGTTGCTGGAGGACGCGAGCCTCACCGGGCAGGCGGCGATCGCGCGGCTGGCGGCCGAGATGGGCCAGCCCGAAAGCCCGGCCATGGTCGAGGGCGGCCGGCAGACCTTGGCGGAATTGCAAGCCATGGGCGCCATACTCGGCACCCGAAGCTGACGGCGTCACAAAAACTTCACGAAAACGTCATAACATGCCCCCAATCGAATTCTAGGGGGCCACATGTCCGCCACCATACTCGTCGTCGAAGACGAACCCGGTATTCAGGAGCTGCTCAAATTCAACCTGGGCCAGCAAGGCCATGCCGTGCGCGTGGCCGGCGATGCCGACGAGGCGATGAACAGCCTTCGCGGCGAGCTGCCCGACCTGATCCTGCTCGACTGGATGCTGCCCGGCGTGGCCGGCGTCGACTTGGCCCGCCGCCTGCGCGGCGACAGCCGAACCAAGGACATCCCCATCATCATGCTGACCGCGCGTGCCGAAGAGCGCGACAAGGTGCTGGGCCTGGAGACCGGCGCCGACGACTACATCACCAAGCCCTTCGACTACAAGGAGCTCTCGGCCAGGGTCCGCTCGCTGCTCAGCAAGAAGATCGCCAGCGCCGAACTGGCCAAGAAGGAGAAGACCCAGGCCCTCGACCAGATGGTGGACGAGGTTTCCCACGAGGTGAGAAACCCCCTGGTTTCCATCGGCGGCTTTGCCCGGCGGGTGGCGAAGAACATGGCCGTCGACGACCCCAACCGGCCGTACATGGAGATCATCCTCAAGAACGTCGTCACCCTGGAGCGGATGGTCAACGAACTCATCGAGCTGAAGGGGGCATCGGTCGCCTTTCAGGAACCCATCGACCTCCACGATCTGATCAGGACGACCATCGACCAGTTCGCCGAGGATATCCATGCCCGCAACGTCACCGTCCATCTCGAACTGATGGAGAATCCGCCGAGGATCGCCGCCGACCGGCAGAACTTCGGCCGCGCCCTTTTCAACCTGTTCGAAAACAGCCTCGAAGCGATGACCGGGCCGGAGCGCAAGCTCGCCGTCGCCACCGAGGTGACCCGCGACGACTTCTTTGTCATCCGCATCAGCGACAGCGGCTGCGGCATCGGCCAGGACAAGATCAAAAACATCTACGACCCCTTCTTCACCTCCAAGACCTATGGCCCCGGCCTGGGGCTGACCTTTGTCTTCCGCACCGTCCAGAACCACAACGGCATGATCACCGTGGAAAGCAAGGAAGGCCAGGGCACCACCTTCACCATCAGGCTGCCGATCCGCGCCGGCCGCTGAACTACTGGATTTTGCGCCCCCTCACAAAAAACTTGCCACCAGACCCAGCTACGCCATACATCATTGAAAACACACACGGGAGGGCGGGATGAAAACGGCAAGGATATTTAAAAGCGGCAACAGTCAAGCGGTACGGCTGCCCAAGGGGTTCAACTTCGAGGGCGGCGAGGTCTACATCAAGCGGTTGGGGAACAGCGTCATCCTCACCGCCAAGGATGACCCGTGGCAGTCGCTGCTCGACAGCCTGGACAAATTCAGCAACGACTACATGGCCGAACGCAGTCAATCCCCGATTCAGAAAAGGGAGCAACTGTAACACTGGTGTCGTTTGAGGGGAAAACGGTTTACGATTCTTCAACCGTCCGCCGACGGGCCTCTTGCAGAATATCGCCCATGGTTTTACGGCTTATACCGCTTGCCAGCCCCTCGCTCACCAACTTTTGCATGCTCCTTATCTTTTCCGCTCGAAACTGCTCGGCGACAGGTAATGAAATCTTCTTTGTTGCCATGCAAACTTCCTCCCGCCTTGCCCAAGGCGAATTCTCTACAATTCAAGCAATTGAGACCCGTGCAACACCCTCAATATATAAACGGAATTATTCTCTATTCTGAATATGACCCGATATTTTTTATGAATCAGGTGTCTGTAACTGGTGCCGAAAAATATGTTTTCGGGGATGAGGGGGCAGCGCTCTGGCGATGAATCAAGGCTGTAAACCTTTTCTTCAAGTTCCAGAATGAATTTCTTCGCGTTATTGAGATTGTCGGAGGCGATATAGAAAAAGATATGCTCAAGGTCGTTTTGAGCATATCGGGTGAGATGGACCTTAAATTTCTTTGGCACGCTTGAACTCTTTAAAGAAATCTGCCGCCTCGACGCAACGACCTTCCTTGATGTCTTCCTCCGCCGGCGCTAGCAGCTTGAGCAAGTTGAAAGCATTGGTGATTTTTTCATATTCCTTGGCGTCAACCAGCACAGCTTCCGCCTTGCCGTTGACGGTCAACACCACCGGCCGCTTCGTTTTATGAATTTGCTCAAGAACGGCGTTGGTGTTCCGCTTAAGGTCTGTGATGGATCGGATATCTTCTGTAATGCTAATAGCCACGGGAACCCCCTCTGCGCATTTTATTTAATGCCATATTGTATGCGAATTCCATGCTGACCACAAGGACTACCAATACCCAATTGTCAAACTTGACACCATTTACATTAATTTGCAGGGTTTGGCATCACAGGAGCCCAATTGCAGCAGCAAAGCGCTTACCAAGCTCGGTACGCTGCATTATCCCCTTCTGATAATCAATTTTTGCCTCATCGAGTTGGGGCTCCTTCGATAGTCTTAGGAATTCAGGTCGTTGTTCAACCCATTCGTAGGTACTGGGATCAGTCAACCACGAATCATAGAGGACCTCGACTAAGCCAAGGCGAACCCAGTTATCAATCATCGCAGGAAGCTGAGGATTTTCGACAGGTGCTTTACTTTCAGTATCGGTCAGATTCAGCAGGTGTCGTGCTAGAAATTGAAATCCAGCACTACCTTTTAGTACGCGACGAAGCTGGACAATCGGTATTGCCGAAGAAGATCGAAGAGCTCCCTGAACAAGCCTTGCGTCTTCACTATCTAGCTGTTTGATGATTTCAACAAAAGCGGGATGGGCTGTGGTAGACGCACGGCCGTCCATAGCAGTTGCAAGCAAATTTAGATACATCTCCTTTAGATTCGGCTCTTCGTGGGTAAAGGCGAGACCTTGAAGCGTCGGACCGGCAATCGAAGCCTTGGGCTCAATGATATGTTCTGGCGGGATACTCTCAGCCTTCGCTGCGATCTCCTGCTGAAACGTTCCTGAGAAATAGGCACGTGCTTTGTCGAATGCAAAATTTATGGCTGCAAGTGGCACCAACACGTTATTAATGGTTTTCGTCAAAGTTACGGCTGTTTGTCCCAGATTGCTTGCAGCCTCTTTCACCTGGGGATTATCACCAGCTGCCTTGATAACTTCCGCAACCAGTGACAACCCCTCCTTGGCGACCTTTAATGAATCATCATCTGGCATAAACTCTCCCTTAATTATTGGGGCCCAACTTTATTACTTACGAATGGACAGCCACTCACCATCGCCAAGCAGCAATCCTGTCAATCTTGTTACCGCTTTTTCTCTCCCCTGACAACTATTACCACTCAACCAGAACAAACGGTAGCCCACCCGGCATTATCCTCCACCCTTTGCTTGCAGAGAGGCAGCGTTAGGTGTAAGTTGCCGCTTTTGTAATTGTATTTTCATCAGCCTTGGCTGATCGCATAACCACTTTGAAACGAGTTGAAACCATGAAAGTCACCCTGCTCGATTACGGCGCCGGCAACGTCCGCAGCGTCCGCAATGCCATCCGCGCCGCCGGCCACGAGGTGGTGGATGTCGCCTCCCCCGCCGATATCCTCAATGCCGAAAAACTGATCTTCCCCGGTGTCGGCAGCTTCGGCAGCGCCATGGCCCGCCTCAAGGAATGCGGCTACATCGAGCCGCTCCTCGCCTACCTGAAGGCCGATCGCCCCTTCCTCGGTATCTGCCTGGGGCTGCAGACCCTCTTCGAGGGCAGTGAGGAGTGTCTGGGCGTTGCCGGCCTGGGGCTGATCAAGGGGATGGTCAAGAAATTCGACGAAACCAGCATGAAGGTGCCGCACATCGGCTGGAACGGCATCGTCCGCCACAAGCAGTCCGCCCTGTTCAACGGCTATCAAGGCGAAAAGCTCTACTTCGTCCACTCCTACCGGGCGATGGCCTCGGCCGAAAACCGCGATTGGGTGCTCACCACCACCAACTACGGTGACGAGTTCGTGAGCAGCGTCCAGAAAGGCAACGTCGCCGCCTGCCAGTTTCATCCCGAAAAATCGGGCCAGGCAGGCATCAACATCCTCAAGAACTTCATCGAGGCGCCGGTGCCGGCCGCCTTTGATCCTGCCGCGCAGGCCAGGGAAACAAGGCTCGCCAAGCGGATCATCGCCTGCCTGGACGTGCGCAACAACGACGCCGGCGACCTGGTGGTGACCAAGGGCGATCAGTACGACGTGCGGGAAAAGGAGAAGGGCGAGGTGCGCAACCTGGGCAAGCCGGTGGAACTGGCCCGCCGCTACTACGAGGAGGGGGCCGACGAGGTGACCTTCCTCAACATCACCGCCTTCAGAAACTTCCCCATGGAAGACCAGCCGATGATCGAGGTGCTGCGCCGCACCTCCGAGAACGTCTTCGTGCCGCTGACCATCGGCGGCGGCATCCGCGAGTTCACCGACTCGACCGGCAAGCGCTACACCTCCCTGGACGTGGCGGCCGAATACTTCCGCTCCGGGGCCGACAAGGTTTCCATCGGCAGCGACGCGGTCCTGGCCGTGGAGGAATACCTGAAAACGGGCCAGAAAACCGGCAAGACCTCCATCGAACAGATCTCCCACGTCTACGGCAACCAGGCGGTGGTGATCTCGGTGGACCCCCGCCGGGTCTACGTGCCATCCCCCGCCGACACCACCCATCACACCATCAAGACCAACACCCCCGGTCCCAACGGCGAACAATACTGCTGGTACCAGTGCACGGTGCTGGGCGGCCGCGAGGGGCGCGATCTCGACGCCTGGCAGCTGGCCAAATCCTGCGAGGAGCTTGGCGCGGGCGAGATCCTGCTCAACTGCATCGACAAGGACGGCACCAACTCGGGCTTCGACCACGAACTGATCAACCATGTCCGCGACGCGGTAACCATCCCGGTGATCGCCTCCAGCGGTGCCGGCCGGGTGGAGCATTTCTCGGCGGTGTTCAACGCCACCGACGCCGAGGCGGCGCTGGCCGCCNNTTTTTTTTTTTTTTTGTTTTTCCCCCCCCCCCCAAAACCCCCCCCCCCACCCCCAAAAAAACCCCCCCCCCCCCCCCACCCGCCCAAAACACGGGACGCCGCCAGTATTGTTATTTCTCCCCAAAAAATCCCCGCCGGCCTCCCGCGCACCTGACCACGCACACCAGAATATCCTTAATTAGTTAATTTCTTTACTTTTTTTCGCATTTACAACCTCCATCCAAAGCCCTACTATATCTTTCACCCTTACAACAGTAACTTTTACTTATACGGCAAATGACGGTGCGATGCGCAATATCACCCTGATCTCTCGGCACAACAACGACTCCCGCAACAAAGATGCACCAGCCCACCTCACGGCATCCCCCGTTCCGGCGCAGCAATGCCGCCACCCTCTCCGCCCGCACCTTTATCCCGTGATGATTTGAAACCGCTTTTACCATAAAGAGGCTCACCATGTTCAACTGGCTTCAGCATCTGAAAATCGGCGTCAGACTGACCCTCTCCTTCGCCCTGGTGGCGGTGATCACCTTCGCCGTCGGCTATCAGGGGATCACCGGCATCAACCAGGCGGGACAACTGATCAACGAGCTTGTCAGCGAAAACCTCTGCCCCATGGAATCGTTGCTGGCGCTTTCGGCCGAAATCAGCCGCAGCCGCCTGAACGAATATGCCCACCTTGGCGCCTCGGACCCGGACCGGATGACGGAACTCGCCCAAAAGATCGACGCCGCCAACCAGAAAGCCCTCGGCCTGCTGGCCCAATACCGGCGGCAAGCCACCACCGCCCAGGAAAAGGAATACCTGGATCGGCTGGAGAAAGGGTTCTCCGCCTATACCGCCAGCCAGAAGCAACTCTTGCAGGAAAGCACTGATTTTCAGAAGGAGGAAGCGCTGGCGCGGATCAACGGCGATGAGTTCACCCTCTTCCAGGAGCTATCGGAAACCCTGACCACCCTGGTCAACCATAACACCGAGCATGGCCGAAAACGGCAGTCCCTGTCGGCCTCGATCCAGCAGCGGCTCCATTTCCGGCTGATGGCGGCGGTATGCCTGGCCTCGGTCCTGGCAATGCTGTTCGGGTTCATCATCGCCCGCAGCATCGCCCGCCCGCTCAACCGTTGCCTGCGTTTCATCAGCGGGGTCGCCGACGGTGACCTCTCCCGGCGGCTCGCCATCGCCAACCGCGACGAGATCGGGATTCTTGCCGCCTCCATGAACAGCATGTGCCAGTCGGTGGAGGGCATTGTCCGCCAGTCGGCCCAGGCCGCCGATGACATCCTGGAGGCCAACAACGCCCAGGCCGCCTCGGTGGAGGAGACCTCCGCGTCGGTGGAGGAACTGCACTCCATGATCCAGCAAAACGCCCAGAACACGGAGCAGGCCCACCAGGAAACCCAGACCACCGCCCTGGCCGTGGAACAGGCCAATCGCTCCATGGCGGCCCTGAACACCGCCATGGCTGATATCTCCGCCGCCAGCAACGAAACCGCCAAGATCATCAAGACCATNNCGGTGGTGGCCGACGAGGTCCGCAGCCTGGCGCAGCGGGCGGCGGACGCCGCCCACAACACCGCCAGCCTCATCGCGGGCACGGTACAAAAGATCAAGGACGGGGAAAGGATGGTCGAACAGACCGACACCTCCTTCATCTCGGTGAAGGAAAGCGTGCAAAAGGTCTCCCTGCTCATCAACGAGGTGGCCGTGGCCACCGACGAACAGGCGCGCGGGATCGACCAGATCAGCAAGGCGCTGGGCGAAATCGAGGTCGGGATGATGCGCAATGTCCATGTTTCCGAGGGCCTCACCGGCGCCATTCACCGTTTCAAGGTGCGGGAGACAGAGACAGCCGACCCGGCCGAGCAGCCGTTGCTCCAAGGCTGAACACGCATGCTTTTACAAGGGACCAACCGGCGCGGGGTATCCGGCCGTTACTGCAGTCAACAATCAACAGACATGATCTAGGAGGCAAGTGTATGCGTAAACCATCTCAATTCACCCTGCTGCTGGCAACCC
>DHYT01000151.1:0-232 GCA_002415465.1 Desulfobulbaceae bacterium UBA5123 | reverse complement strand
CATCCTGGTGGGACAGATGAAGGAGGCGGATCTCCTGGCCCTGCGGCCGAAGGATGGCGCCACCCCGCTGGTCTTCTACTGTAACGGCACCACCTGCGCCAAAAGCTACAAGGCGGCGGAAAAGGCCACGGAATGGGGCTTCAAGAATGTCCGGGTCTACGACGAGGGCATCTTCCACTGGGCCAAGAACCAGCCGGAGCGGACCAAGTTCTTCGGCCAGAAGCTCACCGCC
>DHYT01000142.1 GCA_002415465.1 Desulfobulbaceae bacterium UBA5123 | reverse complement strand
GGGCCACTCCACCAGATCCCAGGCGGCGGGAAGGCTGTCGAGGTCTTCGATGAAGGGGGCGTCGGCGGTGGCGTGGACCGTGCCGTGGCGGCGGAAGGCGATGCCCGCCACCTGGTCCGGATCGTCGCCGCTGTTCAGGCAGTCGAGCAGGGCGGGAAAGGTTATCTCCCCCTCGCCCCGGATCACGAAATCGATGGGGGTGTCGGCGTCGCCGAGCAGCTCGTCGTAACAGAAGGTGGCGTGGACGTTGCCGATCACGGTGACGATGCGCGGGTTGATCTCCTTGGCCAGCCGCAGCAGTTCCACCCCGTCGACGATGCAGGGGGTGAAGGCGGTGGTCGCCACCACGTCGGGCGCGAAATCCCTTATCCGCCGGCGGATTTGCGGCCATTCATGCCAGTGGGCCATGGCGTCGTAATAATCGACTTCATAGCCTGCTGCGCGCAAGGCCCCGGCGATATAGACAAAGCCCAGGTTCAGCCAGGTGCCGGCGGATTCGACGACGCCGGAGTGATACGGCGGGGTGATGAGGGCGACGCGTTTGAGTTTCATTAAAATATCATCTTGGGTCAGGGATGTTTAAGCCACGGCTGAATCTCAACTGTACCACAGGGAGGGGGCAGTTTGCCACGGATAGGATTGGCTTGCCGGCAGGGGCCCAAGAAAGTGCCGGCCATGGCGCTGTAAAATGGAACTCACCAGCTTTCCGTGGCCATGGTGCCGGGATGGTTGGGGGAAACGCATCCCCGCGTTTTGCAGAAGTTTTTGCCGTAGGGGGGGCTCTTGGTGTATCGCTCAAGTTCCGGTTGGTTGCCGGCGCCGTTGATGGTGTTGCCGCCGTTGCCGTCGGGCCAGTAACGATTCGGGAGGTTGGTCAGGGTGGAGGCGGCGCTGATCAGCCGGGGTATCTTGCCGCCGTGGGGAACCCGGATGTGGCAGTTGAGGCAGCGGCCCTTGAGGGTGGTCTGGTGGTTGACCTTGGTGTGAACGGAGTTGGTGCTGGTCGGGGTCGGATGACAGTTCCGACAGAAGAGCCCGGTGGTGTCGGTGAGGTCGATATAGTCGGGGGTTGCGTCCGAGTCGCCGTTGTTGGCCGTGCTTTTGTAGGGCCAAGCCTTGTTGGTGCCGGCCAGCATCCATTTAATCGCCGAGCCGTGCGGGCCTGCCAGCCCGGAATCGCTTTCATGGCAGTCCGAGCAGTACATGGTCTGGGTGCCGGCGTTGGCGATCCATGGCGCGACCAGTTGCGAGGCGGCCAGCGCGGCCGAGTTGCCCGCGGTAAGGCTTCTAACGATAGGGTGGTAGGCCTGGTTGTTGGGGTTGAACTCAAGGCCCACGTCGGTCCAGGCGGCGGCCGCGGCGCCGCCCCAGGTGGTGACGTTGCTGTTGGCGCCGGCGTGGCATTTGAAGCAGATTTCGTATTCCTTGGTGGCGTTTTGCCGGCTGTAGGATCCCTGAGACGGTTGCGACCAGTTGGAGGTGGCGCCGCTGTAGTCCTGTGCCGCCCCGGTGGCTTGGAAGAGGGGGCTGGTCGCGGAGATCGTGTTGGTTGGGGTCGCGGTTGTAACGGGGTCCAGGGGGTGGCTGCCATCATGCGCGTGGTGGAGGGTCTTCCCGGCCGCATGGGGGTTGTGGCAGTCGGTGCATTCGATATGTTTGTCGGCGGCTATTTGCAGGAGGGTTTCCTTGTTGCGATGCGAGGTTTCCGACAGGGTCGGATCGTGATTATTGATTTTTTGGATATCGCTTTGAATGTCGTCGGGCGCGCCGGATGACTGGTTGTTTGCGGCCCCGGCCAGGCTATGGCAGTGCAGGCAGAGGCTTTGCTCGGCACCCGGCGAGGAGGCTTCCTGATGCATGCCCAGATAGTTGGCGGGGCCTGCCGGGGCATTGGGAGCGGGCTCGGCGCCGCGGACGCTGGCGTGCTGTTCATGGCAGTGGGCGCAGTTGCCGGCGGCGTAATCGTTGAGGGTGATGTCGTTCAAGCCCTTGCGGCTGACGCCGTTGGTCTTGTCGCCATGCGCGGAGGATCGGTAGACGCCCGCGCAGGGAGCGGGTGACGGGGTGAGGATGCCCATGAGCCACCCGAAGATGATGAGGAGCGGCAGAGGGCGCAGGCTGCATGATGGGCGCATCGGCTTATGTGTCCGGTGTTTTGCATGTTTGCAATGTATAGGCGCAACGCTGATTATAGGTCGTTACGCTTATTTTGCAATGGCAAAAAAGTTTACGACGGAGTGTGGAGGTGGTTGCCCGTGGCTGGGGGGACTGCCGCACGCTTTGAAAGCGGCCGGTCTGTGATATAAACCGGGCGTCTGGGGGATGGAGATGGTCTTCTGACGAGAGGATGGGGTGGGAATGACTACGGATGCGCCTGGGGCGCGCTGCCCTGCGGGATGTTGGCGGGTCGTTTGAAAAAAGGCAGTTCGGCGGCGTCGCTGGCGCGGTCGGTGTCAAGGATGGTGATTTCCGCCACCAGCCAGTTGTTTTCCTGTTTTACCAGTTGGTAGCGGGCGGTGTAGTGAATGGTCAGGGTGTTGCCGCCCCGGCCGGAGTCGATATTGATATACTTATACTCCCAGTTTTCCTTGGTGGTGACGAGCGCCTTGTTGTCGGCGACCTGTTTGATCGTATTGAAATCAATGCTGCGCAGGAAGGAATCCATCTTGACCCGGCCTTCGCCCAGGGCGGCCATGTGGTAATAGTCCTTGGCGGCCCGTTCGCCGGTGGCCGCCTGCGGCAGTTGGTTCATGTTCATCCGCCGATATCCGTCGGCCAAAAGCGTGTTGTAGTGGAGGACCGCGTCTTGCAGTGGTCCGTCCGCCTTGCCGCAGGCGGCCAACAGCGGGAGGGCCAGAATGATGACCAAAAACCATCGTTTCATTTGAAGTACTCGGCGTGGATGGAGGAGATGAAGAGCGGGGTGGCGAAGATGGCGAACAGCGAAACCAGGAAGCAGACGATGAAAAACCAGGCGGCCCTGTTGCCCCGCCAGCCGAAAAAACGGCGGAGATGCAGATAGATGCCGAACAGGCCCCAGGTCGCCAGCGACCAGATCTCCACCGGGTCCCAGCCCCAGAAACGGCCCCATGACTGATAGGCCCAGATGGAACCCGAGAGCATGCCGATGGACCAGAAGGTGAAGCCGAAGCCGGCAAAGCGCAAGGCGAAGATGTCCATATCCTGCAGGGACGGGAGGTTGGGCAGCCGGCGTTGGGGGTTGCCTGACTTGACGACATGGAAAAGAGAGAAGGCGAGCGCGATGATCAGGGTGCCCAGGGCGATCTTGTAGAAGGCGACATGCAGAACCAGCCAGACGCTCCGCAGGGTGGGGGGGAGCTGGCTGACCGCCGGGTTGCAGAAGAGGGCGAGGGCGATGAGCAGGAAGCCGGCCGGGAAGACGATGATGCTGCTCGGCCGGATGCGCGGGAAGAAGCGGCTGAAGAGGAGAAACATCGCCAGGGCGGTCCAGGATTGGGAGGAGAGGATCTCGTATTTGGCGATATACGGACCGTGGCCGGAGGTGATCCAGCGGAACAGCAAGGCGCCGCCGTGCACGGCAAGCCCCGCGAGCACCAGGCGATACGCGCCGCGCTGCCAGGGGTCTTTCTTGAAGAACTGGCCCCAGGTGTTGGCAACGGTGGCGAGCACGTAGAAGAAGACCGCCACCCAATGGAGGCTGGTGTCAATGATGAGGGGGGAGGTCATGACTTCTCTGCTTGCCTTGCGTGTTCGAGGATCTTGTGCAGTTCTTCGTGATGAAAGGGTTTGAAGCGGCCCGGAAACCAGTACAGTTGTAACCCATTTTCATTCCGGCGGACAAGGATTTCCCGGGGCGGGGTGAAATAGGTCAGGCCGGTGCCGAGGATAATGATCAGGAATCCGGCATAGAGCAGCGGCATGCCGCTGCTGGCGGAGAAGATCAGGCCGGCCCAGCGGTCGGTCTGCAGAAGTTTGGCGGTGTATGGGCCAAGGCGTCCGGACTGGCCGAGGGTCAGGGGCAGTTCGGCGAGGGTGCGGCCCTCCGCCTTCAACCGCAAGACCAGTTGCGGGGTATCGCTCTGCATCAACTTCCGCTCAACGTCGGCGTAATACTTGGCCTTGATCAGAAAGGGAATGGTGGGGAAGGAGAAGTTTCCGTAGCTTGCCTGATCAGGCCGGGCCGGCTGCTCCAGATCGATCCTGATTTGCGTTTGCCCGCCCGCGCCGGCGGTCAGTTCCACCACAAAGGCGGTGCCGAAGGTGCGGAACAGGCTCACCCGCGTCCCCCGGTGCGTGATACTGTTGTTGACGGAAAGCGTGTAGGGGGTGGTTTGGCGGTCCGGCCCGAGGAACTGGATCCGCGCGGCCAGTTGTTTGAGGCCGCCGTCCGGCCAGAATTCCGGGCGCACTTTCTCAAGGCGCACCGCCTCTGGCAGGAAGAAGGGTTGGGCGAGAAATCCCTTCTCTTCGATGGGCCAGGCGGCTCCGGCCGCAAAGACCTCATCCTCGGCCAGGGTGATGATGCCGCGCTTGAGGGTGAGGGCAAAAACAAGGGAGGCCGCCACCACCAGCGCCATGCCGAGATGCAGCATGGTTTGTCCCCAGTAGCCCCAGGGGTGTTTGACAAATCGATCCGCATCCGCGTAGCCTGCGGCGAGGCGATAGCCGTGTTGCCGCAGAATGGCGACGAACTGTTCCGGCCGGCAATGGATGGTGCCGCTCCCGCCCGCAGCCCTTTTGTCGGGTGCCAAGGCCTTATGGCGAGCGCGGGCGATCTGTTCCGCGGTAGAAAGGATGAGGGAGAGGGAAAAGATCAGAAGCAGGACCAGAAACCAGCGTGAGGTGTAGATATGATCCAGCGCCAGGGAGGCGGCCAGCGCGGCCAGTTGCGGGTGGTCGGCTTGCCAGTTGTCAACCGCGGCCTGGGGGGTGATGGCGCTCTGGGGGAAGAGGTTGCCCAGGAGCACGGCGCCGACCAGCAGGAGCAGCAGGAACAGCACCGTACTTCTGCTCAGGAGAAAAGCCTTGATGGTGCGGAACTTATCAAGGGCCGGTGGAGCCTGGTTCACCAGCTTTCTCCGGAGCTGGCGTTGTGGGTGCCGACGCAACCCCGGTCTTTGCAGTTAGCCTTGCCGTACGGGGGGGTTTGATTGAAATATATCAGCTCCGGTTGATTGCCGGCGCCGTTGATGGTGGCGCCGCCGTTGCCGTCCGGCCAGTAACGGGCCGGCAGGTTGGTGGTGGTGGAGGCGGCGCTGATCAACCGGCTCACCTTGCCGCCGTGCGGCACCCGGATGTGGCAGTTGAGGCAGCGGCCGATGGTGGCTGTTTGGTGCTGGTTTTTTTGATGAATGGTGTTCGTGGAGCTGGGCGCCGGGTGGCAGTTCCGACAGAAGAGGCCGGCGGTGCTTGAGAGATAGAAATAGGCCGGGGTGGCGTCAGAGGTGCCGTTGTCGGCCGAGCTCGTGTAAGGCCACGCCTTGTTGGTGCCGGCCAGCATCCATTTGACCGCCGAGCCGTGCGGGCCGGCGACGCCGGAATCACTGGCGTGGCAGTCGGTGCAGTACATGGTCTGGGTGCCCATGTTGACGTTCCAGGGGGCGAGCAAGGTGCTGGCGGCCAGTGCCGATGAGCCGGAAGTGGCGTCACTGAGCCCCTTGACGATGGGGTGAAAGGCGTTGTTGTAGGGGTTGAATTCCAGGCCGACGTCGGTCCAGGCACCGGCGCTGCTGCCGCCCCAACCGGCCTGGTTTTCAACGTTGGTGTTGGCCTTGGAGTGACATTTGAAACAGACCTGATATTCCTTGGTGGCGGTCTGGATGGCGCTGTAGGAGCCATAGCCGATGGTGCCGTCCGCCCAGTTGGGGTCCATCCCGCTATAGGATGGTTCAACGCCGGTGGCCTTGTATAGCGGGCTGGCGTTGGTCGTGATCGCGTTGCCGCCGACGATGCCCTTGGTGTGCATGGTGTGCCCGGCCGCATGGGGGTTATGGCAGTCGGTGCATTCGACATGCTCGGCGGCGGCGATCTCGGCAAGGGTTTCGTTGGCGCGGTGGGCCGTTTCGGTGAGGGTCAGGGTGTGTTTGTAGGCCTTGGTGATGTCGGTGTAGATGTTATCGTTGGTCCCTGTCGACTCGTTGTTGCCGGCGGTGGTGCCGTGGCAGTAAAAACAGAGGGTCTGTTCGGCGTTGGTGACGCCGGTTTCGTTGGCCATGCCCAGATAGTTGCCGGGCCCGCCGGTGGGGGACGGTTCGCTGCCGATGACGCTGGCGTGCTGTTCATGGCAGTGGGCGCAGTTGCCGGTGACATAATCAAATCCCGTGGTGCGGCTGTTTAAATCCTTGCGGCTGACGCCGGTGGTGGTATTGCCGTGGGCGGAAAGGGTATAGTCGCCGGCGGTGCAGGATGCCGACGGCCAGAGGGAAACGGCGGCGGCGAGGCAGCAGGCGACGGGCAGGGAGGATGCGTAGCGGGCGGTGATCATGTATTCATCCCGAACGTCTGAGGGTTGCGACTATGATGAAACGATAACACTAGGAATGATAACATATATTTTGTTATTCGTGCAAAAGCGCGCAATTTTTTTGCGCACGGATTGCCGTTGTCACCCGCCCTGCGATGGATGCGGGGCGTACGAGTGGCGCAGGCATCAGATCACGGCGACAAAGCGATCATCGCGGGTGCGCCGGTAGAGGCCGGTAATCTCGATACCGGCCGCGGTAAGCAAAGCCCGCAACGTCTCCGTCTCCCGGCAGGGGAATTCAATGGCCATGCCGCAGGCGGAACCCAGGGCGCGGGGGATGGGCGTCAATTCGTAGGCGATCGCTCGCTCTTGAAGCAGCCTTTCCGCCTTGAGAACGAAGTGAATCGAGAAGAGCACGGCGTAACAGCGTTCTCCCGAGTCCGTGGGGGGCATTGGTGTCGGCATCGGCGCTTGTCAGCGGGGCAAGGGGCGTTAGGCAATCTTTTGCACGGGTCAGCAGGGCGTCACGGTCTTGGTCGCCTTGGCCATGGCCTCGACGATATTGTACATGTTGGTTGTCTCTCCCACCCATAGTTCCTTCTTGAGATTGTAAAAATCAAGGCAGGTGCCGCAGGTGAGGATCTCGACCCCCTTCTCGGCAAGTTCCCGCAGCGCGCCGGTAAGCTTGGATTCGCCCGCGGTGAGCCGTACGCCGCTGTTGTAAAAGAAGATTTTCTGCGGCAGGGGGGAGACCTCGCCGATGGTCTTGATAAAGGCCTGCATCAGGATGCGGCCCAGGGCGTCGTCGCCGTGGCCCAGGGTGTCGGACGGGATGATGTAGATGAGCGCCAACTGCGGCAACTCGCAGACATAGTCCTCGGCCGTGAAGGGGGCGGCGACGCTCGCGTCGTCGCCCTTGGTGATCTGCAGCCGGAAGGTGTCGCCGACGGACTGGATCCTGATCGAGCAGCCTCGGTTCTTGGCAAATCGCTCCACGTTGTGCTTGGCTTCGCGGTTGTCGACGATCACCACCACGGTGTCGCCGCGGCGCATCGCCTCCAGGGCGTTCTTGGTGTGTACAACCGGTTCCGGACACGGCATGCCCGTGCAGTCGAGTATCTGTTCCATGGTGTCGCGCCTGCCTACTCGCTGTCGCTGAAGCCCAGGGCCTGGATGAGTTTCACGATGATGTCGATGGTCTCCCGGTCAAGATCCTGGGCCTCAAAGCCGGTGTCGTAAAAATCGGGGTTGACGTCGTTGGTGCACCAGCGGCTGGTGGCGGTGAAACGGAGGGTCTTTTCCTCGAAGTAATCTTCCGGCAACTCCATGCGCATGACATAGGTTTGGCCGTTGGGGAAGGCGTTCTTGCTGACCAGTTTGATCCCCTTGGTGGTGAGGTCGACAAGGTGTCCCAGCAGCTCGCCGGTGGCATCGTCATAGACCTCGAGATAGAAGATCAGGTGGCGGCGGTGCAGGTTTCTGGGCTGTTTGTCCATGGTGTCCTCCTCGGGCGGCAGGGGTGTGCCGGGTCAGGGGCCGCTGATCCGCTCCAGCATGAAGCGGACCACGGCCTCGGCATCCATTGTTGATGAGTCGATGATGATCGCGTCGTCGGCCGGTTTCAGCGGCGCCAGGTCACGGGAGCTGTCGTCCTGGTCCCGCTGGATGATCTGTTGCAGGAGCCTCTGGTAGTCGGATTGTTGCCCTTTTTCAAGCAGTTGCAGGTGGCGTCGGCGCGCCCGCTCCTCGGCGGTGGCGTCCAGGTAGAATTTGTGCGGGGCGTTAGGAAAGACCACCGTGCCCATGTCGCGGCCCTCGGCGACGATCTTTCCCTGTCTGCCCATCTCCTGCTGAAGCGCGGTGAGGGTGCGGCGGACCGCCGGGATCGCCGAAACCCGGGAGGCGACCATCCCCATCTCGGCGGTGCGGATCGCCTCGGAAACATCCTCGCCATCGACCGTGACCCTGGTGCCGGCTGCATCGGTGGTCAGCCGCAGGTCGAGATGGTCGAGCAGCCGGGCGAGTTGTTCAGGGTTCTTCTCGTCGATGTCGCTCCTGACGATCTTGATCCCCACCGCCCGGTACATGGCGCCGGTGTCGAGATAGGTGTAGTGGAGGCGGGCGGCCAGCATCTGGCTCACCGTGCTTTTCCCGCCCCCGGAAGGGCCGTCGATGGTGACGATGTCGTTGCTCATGAGGTTTTCACCTTCAGGCGCCCATCTCTTGCAGGGCGTCGGCCAGCGCCTTCACCAGCCGCTGGTTTTCGGCCGGCGTGCCGATGGTGATGCGGATATGATCCGGGAAGCCGTACGCCGCCATGGGGCGGATGATCACCCCCCTGGCGAGCATTTTTTCGTAAAGGGCCTTGCCGCTTACCCCCACGTCCACCAGAAAGAAGTTG
>DHYT01000108.1 GCA_002415465.1 Desulfobulbaceae bacterium UBA5123 | reverse complement strand
ATGGTCACCCACGAGCCGGACATGGCCCTGTACGCCAAACGGACCGTGCATTTTGTCGACGGCCAGGTGGCGGCCGACACCAGCGGGGAGGGCGGATGATGCTCTGGAACGCCCTCCTCCTCGCCCTGCGCGAGATCCGCCGCAACGTTCTCCGCTCCGTGCTTACCACCCTCGGCATCGTCATCGGGGTGGCGGCGGTGATTACCATGGTCACCATCGGCGGCGGCGCCACCGCCCAGGTCACCCAGCAGATCGCCAGCCTGGGCACCAACCTGTTGATCATCCGCCCCGGCCAGCGGCTGGGCATGGGCCAGCGCGACGCCGCGCCGCCCTTCAAGCTGGAGGATGCCGCGGCCATCGCCCGGGAAGTCCCCTCGATCGCGGCGGTCGCCCCATCCGCCTCCCAGTCCGCCACCGCCATCGCCGGCAACGCCAACTGGTCCACCGTCGCCTACGGGGTGGACAACCGCTACCTCGCGGTCCGCAACCTGGCAATCCAGGAAGGGCGCCAGTTCAGCGACGGCGATCTGCGGGCGGGCCGGGCGGTATGCATCCTCGGGGCCACGGTGCGCAAGGAACTGTTCGGCAGCCAGAACCCCCTGGGCGGCAATATCCGGCTGGGCAAGATCACCTGCCAGGTGATCGGCCTGCTGGAGGCAAAGGGCCAATCCACCATGGGCCGCGACCAGGACGACATCATCCTCCTGCCGCTGCGCACCTTCCAGCGGCGGATCGCCGGCAACCAGGAGATCAGCCTGATCCAGGTCTCGGTGCGTGACGGCATCGCCACGGAAAAGGCGCAGAACGATCTCGAACGGCTGATGCGGGAACGCCGCCGCATTGCCCCCGGCAAGGACGACGATTTTCAGATCCGCGACATGAAGGAGATCGCGCAGATGCTCACCGGCACCACCCGCATCCTCACCAGCCTGCTGGGGGCGGTGGCGGCGGTGAGCCTGCTGGTGGGCGGCATCGGCATCATGAACATCATGCTGGTTTCGGTCACCGAGCGGACCCGCGAGATCGGCATCAGGCTCGCCATCGGCGCCCTTGAGCGCGAGGTGCTGCTCCAGTTCCTGGTGGAGGCGGTGGTGCTCTCCTCCTTTGGCGGGATGGCGGGCATCCTCCTCGCCCTGGTCGCCTCGCTGGGGATGAGCCGCCTGCTGGAGGTGCCGTTCATCCTCAACCCCGGCATCATCGTCCTGGCCTTTTTCTTCTCGGCGGCGGTGGGGGTGATCTTCGGTTTCTTCCCGGCCCGCAAGGCGGCACAACTCGACCCCATCGAGGCGTTGCGCCACGAATAGCCTCAACGTGCGCTGATCACCACGGCGCAAACGGTCCGGGAGAAGCGGGTCGAACACGCCGGTGGCGGGGCATCTCCAGATTCCTCAACGATCATCCAGAACGTTGCGAATGCACCGCACCAGCTTTGCGCGCTCGACAGGCTTGGTGAAGACGGCGGTCACGCCGAGCTCGCCTGCTTCCTTTTCGGACAGCATCGAACTGTACCCGCTGCATATTATTATCGGCATCTCCGGCCTCTTGTCACGGATATGCCTTCCCAACTCAAGGCCTGTCATCTGCGGCATGGTTTGATCCGTAATAATCATATCAAATGCGTCGGGGTTCTCTTGAAACAACGCGAGGGCCTCGACGCTGCTTGTGGTGCCGCTGACCCGATAGCCCAATTTCCCCAGCGAGGACGCGAGCAGATTGACAATGCTCCGTTCATCGTCCACCACCAGGATGCGTTCATTGCCGGTGGGGATGGAGCCTGACTCGGCGGCGCTCTCCGCGACGGCGACGTCATGGTGCGCCGGGAAGAAAATCTGGACGGCAGTCCCGACCCCCGGCGCGCTTTTGACCTCGATCATGCCCCCGAACCCCTCGACGATGCCATGCACCAGCGCCAACCCCAGACCGGTGCCGGTGCCCACGGTTTTGGTGGTGAAATACGGTTCGAATATCCTGCCCAGTGTTCCCGCATCCATCCCACAGCCGGTGTCATTTACGGCGAGCTTCACAAACTCGCCCGCGGAAACACCCGCCTGCCCGCCGATCGCTTTTGCATCAAGCATGACCCGCTCCAGGGAAATCGACAGCACGCCCTTTTCCTGTGTCATGGCATGAAAGGCATTGGTGCAGAGATTCATCATGATTTGATGTATCTTGGTCGGATCGGCAAGAATCGCCCCGCAATCCTGAACATTTTCCTGAATGGTGACCGTTGACGGCAATGAGGCCCGGAGAAGCTTGAGCGATNNAGCGATTCCTTGATGATGAGGTGCGGCTTGAGCGGCACCAATTCATCCTTTACCTGCCGGCTGAAGGTGAGAATTTGCCTGACGAGTTCGGAGGCGCGCCGCGAGGCGTTGATGACCTCCTGCAAGTCTTCATGAACAGAGCCGCCCACCGGGCTCTCGGCGGCCGCCAGCTGGGCGTAGCCAAGTATTGCCGACAAGATGTTATTGAAATCATGGGCTATCCCCCCTGCCAGGGTCCCCATCGCCTCCATTTTCTGCGCCTGCCGCAGCCGGTTTTCGTTTTCATGCCGTTCGGTAAGGTCACGGGCGATCAAGGCCATGCCGGTGACACGCTTATCCATGCTGCTGGCAATGGTAAACACATTCAATTCAACCGGATGTAACTGCCCGGATCCAAACTGCTCAAAGATAAACTCTCCCTGCCCGGAGCCAGAAGCACGCGCGGCCGGAAAGAAATCCTGCCGGAAACCCTCTCTGCCGGCGGGCGCGAGACAATCGCCGATGCCCACCCCGTCCAGTTGCCCGGAACGGCTCAGGCCGGCAAGCGTTCGGCCGGAATTGTTCAGATAGAGCAGCCGCCCCTCAAGGTCGGCAATGCCGATGAAGTCGGGGCTGCGTTCGATAATCGCCACCAGTTTTTCCTGTTCGGCCTCCGCCTGTTTCCGGGCGCTGACATCTTCAATGACCGAGATGAAGAACTTGGGGTTGTTGTGTTCATCCCGAACCAGTGAAACCGTGAGGTTCCCCCAGAAAAGCCGCCCATCCTTGCGGATATACCGTTTTTCAAAAGCATACGTTCCGATCTCGCCGGACAACATTTGCTCGACATAGTGCAAACTGGCGTCAAGGTCGTCAGGATGGGTGACCCCCTGGAAACTGAGCTGCAACAACTCCTCCCGGGGATAGCCGAGAAGGGTGCAGAGCTTCTGATTGACCATCGTCCACTGGCCGTCCGTGTTCACCAGGGCAATACCAACCGCCGCCTGTTCGAAGATGCCCCTGAACCGCTCTTCGGAGCGGGCAAGATCCTCAGAGGCCTTGAGGTGTTGCCGCTTGACTCGCAAGGTATTGAGGCCATTGACGACATCCTCGACAATCTCTTGCAAAAGTCCTATCTCCCTGGCGTCAAAAGCATCCGGCTCAGGGGCGTAGATATTCAAGGCGCCGATGGTCCGATCAAGGGCCGGGTCAAACAGAGGCAGGGCGATGGAAGATTGATACCCGCGCCGGGATGCCTGCTCACGCCAAGGGTGATAGCGGCTATCGGTGAGGATGTGCCATGCCACCTGGATTTCGCCGCACTTGATCGCCATGCCGGTGGGGCCGCCGCCCCATTCATCATCCCCCCAGCTAATTCGCAAATCATCCAAATAGCCGTCGGCAAAGCCGGCTTGCGCGGCGACCCGCACCGATTTCTCAGGGTTCTGTTCGGCAAAACCGATCCAGGCCAGTTTATAGCCGCCTTTATCCACAACCGCCTCGCAGATCTTACGGAGTAACGCCTCCTCGGTCTGGGCCGCGCTCACCGCCTGATTGCAACCGATGAGGGTTTTCAAGGCGCGATTGACACGCCTGAGCTGTTGCTCGCTCTTCTGCAGGGCGGTTATATCCTGGGCAACGATCACGATCCCCTTGGCTGTTGCATCATCCGGGTCGCGCATCACCGAAACGGAAAGGATTACCGGAACCGTCTCACCGCTCCGGGTCAGAAAGACCTTCTCACTGCCCTGCGTCCAACTCTTCCCCAGCAACTCGGTCAATTCATCCCCGGAAAAGAGCTTCTCGCCGTTTCTATCCTGGAAGAATTTTTCTACGCAACTGCCCACCAAATGGCTTTTGGGATAACCGAGTTTTTCACGAACGGCCTTGTTCACCTCGGTGATGGCGGTGCCCTGCCGTGCCTCATCAATGCTGAGCACAAACAACATCTCGTGCATGGAATTGATGATCGATGAAAAATAATCCACCGACACCGTCTTCATGGAAAGATTTGTAGCCAACTCGTTGAAGGCATTGGCTAATTCCCCTATCTCATCACCGGCGGCGACGTCGATTCCGCCGACAAGGGCCCCTGGCTCAAACCCGCGAACCCCCTTAATCAGCGTTCTGATGGGTTTGGTAAGCGACAGGGCAAGAAATGCGCCGGTGACCACCACCATAAAAAGACTGACCATGACATGGAACAAGACCCTTTCACGCAGCTGATCGATGGAGGCAAAAAGCTCGGCCTGGTCGATTTCGGCCAGCAAAGCCCAATGCATTCCGGGGATATCGAGAGGCGCATAGGCCGAAAAAACCGGCACCCCGCGATAGTCATTGATCAAGGCCGTGCCGGTCTGCCCCTGCAAGGCTCGCCGCGCCGCTTCGGTGGCAACCTTCAGGAGCAGGATAGAGGTCTTTTCCCGGCGCATCTCGGCAATCGTTTCAGCCGGGATCTCCTGCGCCTTTACCTGGGCAAAAAAGAGATCCTCCGACTCGAGAAGGAAACGTGAGTCATTGCGCATGGTATAGTCGGGGCCGACGAGATAGGTTTCTCCGGTTGCGCCAAGACCGCGCGCCCGCCAACCCCGAGAGTCGGTCATTACCGTGTTTATCTCATCAACCGAGAGTTGGAGCACCAGAACCGCAATGGTCTTTGCCCCGTCTCGCACCGGGGCGGCCATAAAAGCGGCAGGCAAATGCATCGAGGGGCAGTAGTGAGCAAAATCAATAACCTGGACACCATTATCCGGTGACGCCACCACGTTCTTGAATACCGTCGCCAGAGGGCTTGCCTGCCAGGGGCCGGTTATGAGATTGGTCGCGTAATCGACAGCCTTCCGGGTCGAATAGAGGACTGCGCCGCTGGCGCTATCGATCAAAAAGAGATCATGGACCTTAAGATCCTGCCGGTATGTTTCAAAAAAAGGGTGATACCGGGCATGAACCTGTTCGTAAGTGGTGGGGAAGTTCTTTGAGGAATCTTTTCTCGGCGGCGCGGAAACATACAGGTTTTGCAGATAGATACCCCTGGGGTCCCGCGGCAACATCCTGTCGAGCTCCGCTACCGCCCCTTTCGCCGTGACCGACCGGGCTGAATCGACAATCGGTTCGTACCGCTTGCGAAGTGAGTCGGGGAGAGCCGTCCCCTGCGCGGATAATCCCTGCAGTTCTTTTGGCAGAGCAGCAAACGCCTTTTCAAAATCCTTTACCGCCGCGACAACGGTCCACCCCTTCGACAACATCAAGGTCGCGGTGTGCATCCGATCGAAATAGGCCTCGATCTCTCTCTTGTGACTATCGCGAATGCCGCTGAAATGCTCTATGTTTTTGTTGGTGAGAGTTGTTTTGAGAAAGAGATAGTGCTCCCAGGAACTGAACAAGGTGCTGCCCACCCCCACCAGGAGCAAAGCAAGGAAAATCTTGACCCGCAGATTTAAAGAACGTCGCAGCAAACGCAGCTACCTGATGAATACGTGTTTTTTTCACACACCGGATGTTCGACCACAGAAACCCTTACCGCCTCACAGTAAACGATATAATTTGTTAGAGCAAACAGTACATAGATCGCCTAAGCATAAATTTATGTTATAGAAGAAAACGATTATAAACAGCGGAACCAACCAACGACGACTTCCGAATCGTGCGGCGCATGCAGCCACGAATCCGGCCGTCTCGGACAGCCATTTGCAACCAGAACCATAAGGCTTCTCGCCATGCCCCGGAACGACCTGCCCGCCATCCTCGCCGCCCTTGCCGGCGCCACCATCTGGGGGCTGGTCTGGCTGCCGCTGGGCCGCCTGACCGAGCTGGGCGTTACCGGCCTCTGGACCACCTTTCTCGTTTTCATCCTGATCGGCGGCGCGGGCTTGGTGCCGGTGGTCATCAGCAACCGCCGCGGCCGCTGCCCACTGGCCTTAGGGCCGGCGCTGCTCCTGATCATCTTCGGCGGGCTGACCAACCTGCTCTTCTTTGTCGCCCTCACCGAAACCACCGTGGTCCGGGCCCTGATGCTCTTCTACCTCTCCCCGGTCTGGAACCTGATCGGCGGCTGGCTGATCGGCAAAAGCCGCATCACCCCCCGCAAACTCCTGATGGTGGGACTGGCGCTTACCGGCGCCTTCATCCTGCTCGGATTCCACCGCGCCGCCAGCCCGAACTGGAACGGGGGCGACACCTGCGCCCTGCTCTCGGGGCTGGCCTTTGCCCTCTCGGTGGTCGGCCTGCAACTGAGCCCCAACACCCCGAGCTGGGCGCTCACCGTCATCCACTGGCTGGGCGCGGCGCTTACCGCCCTGATCGGCATCATCCTGCTCAATCCGCCGGGGCCCGACTGGAGCCAATTGCGCCACTGGCTGCCGCTGCTCCTATTCTTCGCGGTCGGCATGCAGGGCGCCGCCTCGTTCTCCATCCTCTTCAGCCTCACCAAACTTGAAGGCTACCGGGTCAACATCCTGATGCTCCTGGAGATCGTGGTCGGAGCCCTCTCCTTTGCCCTCTGGTCAGGAAAAACCGTCGCCGGCCACGAATGGCTCGGCATCGCGCTGATCATCACTGCCTCCCTGTTCGACAACATCCACCAAGGTCGCACCACCACCGCTGACCTTGGCAATTAACCATTTGCTGGACACCGAGATGCCAGGGCCTGTCTCCCATCCGCCCGCCTTGCACCAACGGCAGTTTATCCAACTAAACAACACGCCTAGCGAATACCAGCAACACTAACACCCCCCAGGGGGGGATGCCCCAATGAATTACCTACCCACCCCCATTGACTAATGGCTTTTCCCTGTTAGGTTAATATTATTGGTTATCGATTTCGCATTTAACCCTTCAATGCCACTATATATTTTCAACCGAATTTATCACCGACTGAAGATGAACACATGATATCTGCGTCTGCGCCAAGAGGTTTCACTCCAAATCACCAGAAGGGGTTCCCACCTCAACAATGTCATCACCAGTGGCAACAGTTAATCGAGAGCAACTGACTTGGCTTCTGGGCAGCCTGAGCGGGCTGTACCGACTGCCCTTCAATGCCGAGTTGACGGTGCAGGCCTTCCCGCCTCCATGCACCCATGCCACCTTGCGCGAGGCGGCACACTCCCTGGGATTCAAAACCGGAACCTGTAGCATCGATCATCTTGACTGGGCCAAGCTGCCGCTGCCGGCCATCGCTTTTCTGCGCCCGGTTCCGGAGACCGCGGAGGAATCCGCCGACAAAGACGATCTCTCCAAAACCGATCCGGATGAACGCGGCCCCCAGCCAGCCGCCACCCCCATCATCATTCTTAAGTCCGGCGGCCGCACCCTCCTCTACTTTCAAGCCGGCTCCCAGACCCCAAAAACCATTAACAGCGACGAGGCAACCAGCCATTTTCAACCGGAACTCATCCTCATCGGCAGGGAATCTGCCGCCACGGCCGGCGAGGAGGAACGCGTCCCCGGCTTCACAACGAAAAAAAAGCCCTTCGGGTTCGCCTGGTTTATCCCCGAACTCCTCAAGCATAAAAAAATCTGGCGGGACGTATTGCTTGCCTCTCTGGCCATTCAGCTGGTGGGGCTGGCCACACCGCTTTTCACCCAGGTGATCATCGACAAGGTCATCGTCCACCAGAGCAGAAGCACCCTCATCGTTCTCGGTGTGGCCCTGGTGATGTTCATGGTCTTCAACATGACCATGACCTGGCTCCGGCAGTATCTGGTTCTGCATACCGGTAACCGCATCGACGCAGTGCTGGGCAGCAAGGTCTTCCGCCATCTCCTGCGGCTGCCCCTGCCCTACTTCGAGCTTCGCCCCACCGGCACCCTGGTGGCAAGACTGCAGGGGGTGGAGACCATCCGCCAGTTCGTCTCCGGCGCCGCCGTCACCCTGGTCCTCGACCTGCCCTTCCTGCTCATCTTCCTGGCCGTGATGTTCGCTTACTCCTGGCAGTTGTCGCTCATTGCCCTGGGGATCATGGGCTTGATCTCCCTGATCAGCTTTCTGGTCGTCCCCCTCTTCCGCGCCCGGATCAACAAACAATTCCTGCTCGGCGCCCGCAACCAGGCCTTTCTCACCGAATACCTCTCGGGCATGGCCACGGTGAAGTCCCTGCAAATGGAACCGGACATCGACCGCAAATACGGCGACTACCTGGCCCAATACCTGGCCGCGGGCTTTTCCACCCGCCAGATCGGCAACAGCTACAACGTTGTCGCCAACGGCCTGGAACAGGTGATGACCCTCGCCATCCTCATCGTCGGCGCCCTGCTGGTGATGGACAACAAGGGTTTTACCGTCGGCATGCTGGTGGCCTTCCAGATGTTCGCCTCGCGGATGAGCCAGCCCATGCTGCGGCTGGTGGGGCTTTGGCAGGAGTTCCAGCAAGCCGAAATCGCGGTGGAACGGCTGGGCGACATCCTCGACATGCCCCAGGAACCGCACACCCTCATCCCCAACCGTGAAAACGTCGGCCTGGGAAAGCTTGAGCTTGCGGACATCGCCTTCCGCTATTCCCCCAACCACCCCTGGCTCTATCGCAACCTGAACATGCGGTTCAAACCGGGCCACCTCACCGTGCTGATGGGGCCGTCGGGCTGCGGCAAAAGTACCCTCGCCAAGCTGATGCTGGGCTTCTACCAGCCCAACGAAGGCAACATCACCCTCAACGGCCGTGATATCCGCTATCTGGCAGCCAACGAACTGCGGCAAACCTTCGGCGTGGTCCCCCAGGAAACCGTGCTCTTTTCCGGCACCATCTACGACAACCTGGTCATGGCCCACCCGCATGCCGCTTTCGACGAGGTAATCGCGGCGTGCAAGGCGGCCGAGATCCACGAGGTCATCGAAGGATTGCCCAACGGCTACCAAACCGAGATCGGCGAACGTGGCACCGGCCTGTCCGGCGGCCAGCGGCAACGGCTCGCCATTGCCCGGGCGCTGCTCAAACGACCAAAGATCCTCATCTTCGACGAGGCGGTCTCCAACCTCGACCAGCAGACCGCCGAACATTTCGCCCAAACCATCACCCGCCTTAAGGGCAAGGTGACCATGCTCTTCATCACCCA
>DHYT01000206.1 GCA_002415465.1 Desulfobulbaceae bacterium UBA5123 | reverse complement strand
ACCAGGCGTCGTTGGTGATGTTGACCAGGAGGTTGGCCCCCCGGTTCGCGTGGCGGCGGGCAATTTCCGGAAAGATGCTTTCGAAGCAGATTAATACCCCAATCCGGGCGTTCTGGCAAGCGATTGGTCCGGACGGGCGACCGGTGGTGAAGTCGCCCAGGGTTTCCACCACCGGGGCCAGAAAGGGCAGAATGCTCCGCAGGGGGATGTATTCGCCAAAGGGGACCAGGTGCTGTTTGTCGTATCGGCCGCCGATCCTGCCGAGGGGGGGGCTCGCGGCAAGCGGCAGGTTCATGCCGGAGAGGGGGCGGTCCGCCGGCACCACCAGGAAGGCGCTGTTGAAATACTGGGGGGCGGAGTTGGGGGCCGGCCGGAGTCGATGGGGGGCGCCGAACAGCAGGTTGGCCTGCCGCTTGTTGACCAGCTGATCGACAACCTCCACGAAAAAGGGGCTCTCCATGGGGTAGAAAGGCAGCGCGGTCTCCGGCCAGACCAGGAGGGAAGGCCGGTTTTTGCCGTCCAGCGCCTTTTGGGAGAGCGAGAGGTAGCGCTGCACCGTTTCCCGCTGGAACTTCGCCGACCATTTCTCATCCTGGGGGATATCCCCCTGGGCCACGGTGACGGTCATCTCATCCGCGCCGTTGCACAGGCTGGCCACCTGTTGCTGGCGGGAGGCCCCATAGCCCAGGGCGGCGAGCAGGATCGCGGCCGGGAGGATGACGGTCGCAACGAGCCGCCGGAGGTCGGGGCCGTCGTCGGCCAATTGCGTTCTTTCGTTGTACATGGCGAAGAGGAGCGCCAGCAGGCCGTTGACCATGACGAGCAGAAAGGTGACGGTGTGGTGTCCGAAGAGATCGGCGGTCTGCAGGATGGGGTTGCTGCGGAACTGCGTGTAGCCGAGGTCCAGCCAGGGGAAGCCTGAAAAGAGGCCGGCGCGGAGGTAGTCGAGGCCGACCCACAGTGTCGGGGCGAGGAGCGGCAGCGGCAGGCGGTCGTCGTTCCAGCGGCAGCCGGCGGAGAAGATTGCCAGGAAGATGCTCATATAGAGGGAGAGCAGCAGCAGGGCCGGGATGGTCAGCCACCAGTCGAGATGGCCGTACGTGCCGAGGACGATGGTGATCCAGGCCAGGGTGAGGGGGTAGAAGATCATGCCGCAGCCGAGGCCCAGCCAGGCGGCGTTGGCCGGCGAGTTGGAGGCGCGGCCGGCCAGGAGCAGCGGCACCAGGGCTACCCAGGCGCAGAGGGCGATTCCGGGCATGCCCGGCGTGGCGCAGAAAAGCAGCAGGCCGGAGGCGAGGAGCGGCGCGGTTTTACGCAGGCGTCCGGTCATCTGTCGCTGCTTTTTTTCTTGCAGACCTTGACGGTCTTGATGCGGCGGTTGGTGGCGGCGAGCACCTGGAAGGTGAGCTGCCCCACCTCCACCGTGGCCCCGGAGCCCGGGAGGTGTCCGAGGTGGTGCAGGATCAACCCGCCCGCGGATTCATAGGGGCCCTCCGGCAGTTCGAGATCAAAGAAGTTTTCTATCTCTTCAACATCGACCTTGGCGTCGGCGATCAGGGTGTTGGCGTCGATCTCCTTCCAGTTGTTCTTTGCCTTGTCGTATTCGTCGGTGATTTCGCCGACGATCTCCTCGAGAACGTCCTCCATGGTGACCAGGCCGCGCACGCTGTCGAATTCGTCGGTGACGATGGCCATGTGGTTTTTCTGGGTCTGAAAATCCTTCAGCAGTTCGACGATCTTGTAATCCTCGGCGATAAAGTAGGCCGGCTTGACAATCCTGGTGATTTCCGGCGCCGGTGCGTCGCCGAGGGAGTAAGTGAGCAGGTCCTTGGCGTGCAGGATGCCGATGATGTGATCGGGCGATCCGGCATAGATGGGGATGCGGCTGAAGCCATGCTCGGTGATCAAGGCGACGATCTCGCGGACGGAGGTGGTGTCGGGCGCGCAGATCATTTCCGTGTGCGGGGTCATGACCTCCCTGGCCAGGGTATCCTTGAATTCAAGGATGCTGCTGATCATCCGGCCTTCGTGGCTGCTGATCAACCCCTGTTCCGCACCCTCGTCGATCAGTTCCTGGATTTCCTGCTCCAGGTCCTCGGTGGTGTCGGGTACCCTCAATTGGTTGATGGTGTGAAGGATGCGCCTGAATAACGATGGTTCGATGGTGTCGTGAGAAGGAGGTTCTGAATCCATTGAGTAATGACAAAAGGGGATGATTGTTGATTGTTTCACAATAATTGACACCAATAATACGTCATATGCGCCATCGTCCGCCATCATTATTTTCGAGGGCGGTGTCGGCGGTCGGGGAAGGGGTTGGTCTCGGGGTGGATATGTTGTCAGGCTTCCGCCTTCGTGTGGCTAACATCCCGTTCCCACGAACGAAATTTGGTTAGGGAGAAAAAAAATTGACGTTGCGGGTGAAAATCGGTATAAAAGGCTCGCTTATGGGTGCTTTGGGTGGTTTCCTGTGGATACAGGGGCGTTTCTCCGGGGATGTTGCTTGATTTTGACGGCCACGCGCGAATCCAAGAGGCGAAGTTTGTCGAACATGACTTTTCCGCGGGGTGGATAATCGGCTGGGGATTATTCATCCTTTTATTTTATTCGCAAACAGGTTAAATCTACCGGAGATCGTCGGAAGGCAGCATCTTTCGAGCAACGATCGCTGGCGTCGGCACCATATCAGATTGATGATACGAGCGAGATGACGGATTCATGGCGTGTGATTCCGTCATGGCGCAACGAAGGCCCCGGACCTGACGGGATCCGCCCCACGTTCAATGAATGATTGATGCGAGGTCATCACTTTTGAAAGATAAAGTACTGATTGCAAATCGTGGCGAAATCGCCATCCGGATCATGGAAGCATGCAAGGATCTGGGTCTTGATTATATTGTCATATATACCCCCGAGGACGTCGATTCTCAGCACGTCCGGCTCAATCTCGACAGCAAAAGCAACCGGAGCAAGGCCTGGCGCGTCTCCAGTTACACCGATCCCAACGATATCCTTGCCGTCGCCGATCATACCAAGTGTACCGCCATCCATCCCGGATACGGGTTTTTCTCCGAGGATTTCCGTTTTGCCCGGCGGGTGACCGTTCGCGACCGGCCTCTGACCTTTATCGGCCCCAAGTGGGAGGTGATCAAGGATCTCGGCGACAAGATCAACACCAAGCGGGTCGCCAACCGGCTGGGCATCCCCACCATCCCGGGCACCGACGGCCCCATCTACAACGAGATGGACGCCGAGGCCATTGCCCGGCAGTTGCTCGAGGATCAGCAGGATCAGCAGATAAAACATCCTTCCGTACTGGTCAAGGCCGCTGCCGGCGGCGGCGGCATGGGCATCGAGGAGGTGCACCAAATCGAGCAGTTCCGCCGTGTTTATCGGCAGATTCAGAGCTACGCCAAGCGGCAGTTCGGAGACGGCGGGGTGCTGATCGAGCAGTGCCTGCGCGATTACAACCATCTGGAGGTGCAGATCGTCTGCAGCCGCCACGGCGAGCGCGCCCATTTCGGCACCCGTAACTGCACCATCCAGAGCACCGGCCGCCAGAAACGGCTGGAGGCGGCGCCGGGTTTTGACGCCTCCTGCTTCGCCTATGACTTCGATGCCGGCGACGTGCTCGACAAGGTGGTCGAGTATTCACTGAAGCTCGCCTCCCACGTCCGTTATGACAATGTCGGCACCTGGGAGTGGATCGTCACCGGCGACGGCCGTCCCTATCTGCTGGAGGTCAATACCCGGATTCAGGTTGAAAACGATGTCTCGGCCCGGATCAGTTATCTGAAAGGCGAACATCCCAATCTGATTCGCGAGCAGATCCGGATGGGGCTGGGCGACCGGATGGGGTATTCGCAGAAGGACATCGAATTCCGCGGCTCCAGCATCGAGATGCGGATCATCGCCGAAGACACCCATCGCGGCTTCGCGCCCTGGATCGGCACCATCGATAGATTCTCGGTGCCCCAGCACGACTGGGCCGCGACCTATACCCATGTCCCCTTTGACCGGCCCTATGTGATCCCCAGCGAGTATGATCCCAACCTGGCCTTGGCCATCGTCTGGGGCGAAAGCATGGACGAGGCCAAGCTGCGGGCCAAGCAATTCATGGACGAGGTGGTCATCGAGGGCAAGAATGCCGCCGGCTCCCCCATCCTCACCAATATTCCGTATCTCCAGAACAATCTGGCCCGGCTCCTTACCTTTTAAGACAGGCAGAGATATAGATGGAAGATCTAAACAAGCGACTCCTGAAGACGGATGAGCGTCTGAGCTATCTTTCCCAGATCCGCGACGGGAACGAGTGGGCCAATCTCACCGGCCTTCGGGAAAAATACGAGCTGTTGAAAAAAGATTTTTACGACTACTCCGAAGACGCCTTGAGCCAGGAGGTTCGTTCCCTTGAGGAGTCGATCTCCTTTCTTGAGAAACGCTGCGAGGAGAATCTCTCCTCCATGGACCGGGTGCGCATCGTGCGCAGCCCTTTGCGGTTTTCCCTCAAGGATATCCTCGAGAATGTCTATGAGGAATATACCGAACTGGGCGGCGAGGATGAGGCCAATATCGACCCCTCGATGGTGGTTGCCAAGGCCAACATCGTCCGCCAGGTGAAGAAGAAGATGGTCACCCAGCAGGTGATGGTGATCGGGCATGAGAAGGGTCACGGCGAGGAGTTCCGCAACGGCGGCTCCAGCAAGCCCTGGGGCAACGAGAAGGCGCTGCGCTTCATGCGGGTCGCCGAGACCGAGGGCATTCCCATCCACTTTTATATCTTTACCCCCGGTTCATTCCCGGTGGAGGAGTATCCGGGCGCGGCCCAGCAGATCGCCCGCAATCTTTACGCGATGGCGAAACTGCGGGTGCCGATGATTTCGGTCATCTCCGAGGGTGGGTCCGGCGGCGCCGAGGCCATCGGCATGGCCGATTTCCGGATGATGTTCTCCCACGGCTACTATTCGGTGATCTCTCCCGAGGGCGCGGCGGCCATCGAAGGCAAGATTCGCGAGGGCGAGAAAATGCCCAAGGAGCTGGTCGAGGAATGCGCGGATCGGCTGAAGATCACCGCCGACGACAACCTGCAGCTGGGCACCATCGACCGGATTATCCGCGAGCCGGACCTGGGCGCCAAGCGCGATGATTTCGCCTTCTTCCGGCAGGTGAAGTTTGAAATGATCCGGGCCACCGACGAGGTGGTGCTCAAGACCAAGAGCCTGCGCGCCTTCCGGGCCTATGAGGTGAATGTGCAGAAGGCGGCCGAGGGCGACGGCGAGGTGCCGCATATCGATATCTCCTGGGAGCTGAACAGCGACGAGGTGAAGCGGCTGCTGGCCTTGCGTTCCAGGAAGTATCGCAACATGGCGGTGCATGCCTTCAGCGGCAAGCCGACCTCCATGTCCAAGCTGTACAAGCAGTTCTGCGGCGCTTACTACAGCTTCCGCTACGATCTTCTGCGCGGTCAGCAGAAGCAGGTGCAGAAGGTGATCAAGGACGTCTCCGGCGAGGGCTCGGTGCTTTTGCGCCAGGTCTCGGCACCCTTTAGCGCCGCCTATGATTTTGTTGCCAGAAAGCCCGGCGCCAAGGCGAGCAAGGCGGTGGCCGGCAAGAACGCCAACGCCTGGGGGGAGCCGGAGTTCGGCGACACCTATACCAGCCCGCTGGCCAACGAAGACCGCACCATAAGCTGCCCAAATGGCCCAAAGTACGGGTGCAAGGACCTCTGGGTACCGGACCTGTATGGAGAATTCTGCGGGGTTTGTGAAAACTGCGGTCATCATTTTCCTTTGGAGTATGAATGGTACCTGAAACACCTTTTTGATCCTGATACCATAAAGGTTTTCAACACCGAAATCAGCTCGCTCAACCCCTTGGGATATCCTGGTTTTGACGACCGCCTGGAGCTGGACCGCGCCAAAACCGAGCGTAAAAGCGCCAATATAACTTTTTACGCCAAGGTCATGGATGTGGATATAGTGGCCACGATGCTCTATAGTGATTTCCGCAACGGAACTGTCGGGGCAGCCGAGGGGGAAAAGTTTGTCAGGGCCTGCGAAAAAGCACGGCTGAAACGCAGACCTCTCCTTGCCTATGTCCATACCACAGGAGGTATAAGGATCAATGAGGGGACCCTTGGTGTCATCCAGATGCCGAAATGCACCATGGCTGTGCGTGAGTATATCGATTCAGGTGGTCTCTATATCGTCGTGTATGACAACAATTCCTATGCCGGGCCG
>DHYT01000139.1 GCA_002415465.1 Desulfobulbaceae bacterium UBA5123 | reverse complement strand
GTCATGGTTGGTTTTGCCAGGAATACGGTCATGTCCGTTGCTGACAAGATTATTGGGGCGGTCAAGAATAAGGACCTGCGCCACTTTTTCCTCGTCGCCGGCTGCGACGGCGCCAAGCCGGGCCGCAACTACTACACCGAGTTCGTCGAGAAGGTGCCGGCCGACTGCATGGTCCTGACCCTGGCCTGCGGCAAGTTCCGCTTCTTNNCTCTCCTGGTACGAGCAGAAGGCGGTGGCGATCCTCCTTACCCTGCTCCACCTGGGGATCAAGGACATCCGCCTCGGACCCTCCCTGCCCGCCTTCGTTACCCCCGGCGTGCTGGACGTCCTGGTCAAAACCTTTGAGATCAAGCCGGTCTCCACCCCGGACGCCGACCTCAACACCATCCTCGGCGTCAGCGTCGGTACCGGTTGTGGCGGCGGCTGCGCCTGCGGCAGCGGCATCGAGAAAAACCTGCGCATCAACTAAGCAGTAAAAAATCCGTGCGGAGCGGCTCCAGCCTCGCTTACCATCCAGGCTGAAGCCGCTCCGGCGGCCCCCTAACCCGAGACAGAAAAGGAGAACCACCATGCAATGCCCCGGTCAGGACAATCGCTACTGGGACGGCAGCGCCGTCTTCGAAGCCCCCTGCCCCGAGTGCGGTCATACGGTGGAATTCTTCAAGGATGATTCCACCCGACCCTGCGGGAACTGCGGCCTGCGGATATTGAATCCGAAGACCGATTTCGGTTGCGCCGCGTACTGCCCCTACGCCAAACAGTGTCTTGGCGACCTGCCGCCGCAGCTGCTCAACCAGAAGCAGGATCTGCTGAAAGAGCAGGTCGCGGTGGAAACCAGGAATTATTTCGGCGACGACGCCAGGCGGATCAACCACGCCCTGACCGTCGCCCGCTATGCCGAGGAGATCGGCGAGCAGGAAAAGGCCAACGACGCGGTGCTGCTGATTGCCGCCTACCTCCACGACATCGGCATCAAGGAAGCGGAGCGCAAGTACGACTCCACCGCCGCCCGCTACCAGCACGAGGAAGGCCCGCCCATTGCCAGGGAGATTTTAACGAAACTTTCGGCGCCGCCGGGGTTGATCGACGAGGTCTGCGACATCATCGGCCACCATCACACCCCCCGGCCCGAGGAAACGGTCAACTTCAAGTGTCTCTACGACGCGGACCTGATCGTCAACCTTGAAGAACAACAGCAGCTCTCCCCATCCTCGCCGGAGCATCTGGCCAAGGTGATCGAGAAATCCTTTCTCACCGCCAGCGGTCGGACCCTGGCAGCCAAGGTGCTGCTGAATCAATAGCAAGACAGACCCGGAACGAATCATTCGTCCCGCTGAAAAATGGAGAAGAAAGCTATGGCAAAGGTAATGCGCAAGATCATCGAGATCGACGAAGTTTTATGCACCGGATGCGGCGAATGCGTGCCCAACTGCGCCGAGGGCGCGCTGGTCATCGAAAACGGCAAGGCCAAGATGATTGCCGAAAAGTACTGCGACGGCCTGGGCGCCTGCCTTGGCCACTGCCCCACCGGCGCGCTGCAGGTCATCGAGCGGGAAGCGGACGACTTTGACGAGGCGGCGGTGGAAGAGCTGCTCGCCAGCCAGAAGAAGCCGAAGATAGAGGTGGTCGAGCCGACCCTGGGCTGCGGCTGCGCCGGCAGCCACATGGAAACCTTTGCCCGCCCCACCCCCTGCCAGACCGCCAACAAGCCGGTGGGCGGTCTTCCTGCAGCCGCCGGCTCGGCCCTGAGCCACTGGCCGATCCAGATCCGGCTGGTGCCGCCGTCGGCGCCGTTTTTGAAAAACGCCGACCTCTTGGTCGCGGCCGACTGCACCGCCGCCTCCTACGCCGGCTTCCACCAGGAACTGCTGGCCGGCAAGGTGATGATGATGGGCTGCCCCAAGTTCGACGACGCCGAAAGCTACGTGCAGAAGTTCGTCGAGGTCTTGCAGACCGCCAACCTCAACAGCCTGACCATCGCCATCATGGAGGTGCCCTGCTGCGGCTCCATGCGCGGAATCGTCAAAGAGGCGATGCGGCGGAGCGGCATCACCCCCAAGAGCGAAGAGGTGGTGATCTCCACCCGCGGCGAGATCGTCAAAAAGGGGCCGCTCGGATTGTAATATCAAAAAATTAGACCATCAAAGATGAAACCCGGTTTCCCCAAAAGAGGCACCGGGTTTCCCTTTGCGGCGGATTACAACATACTGCGACGGCAACATCTCGCCAGACGGGCGCAACCGTATTATCCGTCTAAGACAAAAGAGCATCTACGCCCGAGCAAAAACTGACAAAACTCCGCGAACGGTTACGATTGCAATCCAAATGAGGAGCAATACGTCTTGCCGCTTCTATCTTCGGGAAACTATTCCTGAAGATACCGTGTTTTTTCAAAAAACGATGCAGCGCCTCCCATGTGCCCCCGGCAATATTATCCGGATTACGGAAAATACCGTTCGATGAGATATCAGGAAGACCACGAAAGGCCTTGCGAATCGCAATCGGGTCACCGATATACCATGCTTCCAACTCCTCGATAGCAAGCCGAATCAAGACTTGAAATCGCCCATCCGGGTCTGGCCGTGTTTTTGTGAATAAACCGGCGTTTCTTGCCATTTGCTCCAATTTCACCTTCAACACCTGACAATCATCCGCGTCACGATCCAACAAAATTACAAGCCGCAACTCATCACCAGTCTGCATTTGCTGCTGGTAAGCTGCCAAACGCTGAGGCAATCTCTTCAAAAGGCTCCATTTGCTCCCAAAATTAATCACTTTATATTTCGCCCGGCCATGAATTACTTTGGGCAAAATATGACGCAATGCCTCCTCCATAGATGGTTCTTCAACCAGAATCTCCAGCCGCACTCAGTCACCCTCCTTGACTCAAAGGGTCACCAACGTCAAAATGACCTTCCAGCCATAACTCACCAAGAGTTGCGCCATGTTCGATGAATTCTGATATCCCCGGCATGTCGGATACTCTTCGTGATCGGGTAAAGCCGTCCTCGGCCCGATAGAGTACCCACACCTCCTTTGGAGGCAATACATTAAGAAAAAATGGAGAGTGGGTAGTAACCACCAGTTGAGATCGACTGGCCGCTTGCCGACACTCTTCGGCCAATTCCGGCAACAACCTGGGATGGAGATAATTTTCCGGCTCTTCAATCCCGATCAACACAGGAGGGGTCGGATCATAAAGAATGGTCAAATAGGCAAGCATTTTCAAAGTGCCGTCTGAAACAAATTTCGACAAGACCGGCGAAGAAAAAGGAGCATCCTTTACAAGTAGTAACAATCGACTGTCCTGAAGTATTTCCGCCTCTACCTTTTCGATCCTGGGTATTCGCCGCCGTAAAGCTGCAAAAATTTCCTCCAACCGATTTTCATGCCGTTCGCGCAAATACTGGATGACGTTCGGCAGGTTATCACCAGTTTGAGACAGCCGCTCCTCAGCCCCGGCTTCGGGATTACCACGAGTTGCTGCGGCAGAAAGATACGAGAGGTGCCATCCCGTAATGAACGAGCGCAAGGCGATTACACGAGGGTTCTCTGCCAACTGCCCCAAAGTACTCACAGCCAAAACATCCGGACCTGAAAGTGATTTTTTGACCCTCTCGTCGGCAGGTTCAGGTTGATCGCCGGTAACGACTTCGCCCTCACCATAGCTGTAATCGAGAAAATGAAAGGGAGCGGCAGGATGCCCCCGCTTCCAGCGAAGAAATTCACGCTTCACCACAGGACCACGCATTTGTTCTTCTATTTCGAGATGATAGGTAATCAAATAAGACCCAGGCCTTTCCCGATACTTCACCTCGATAACGATCGGGCCATCAGAATCTCGACTCCGCAATTCACGGAACCGACCTCTACGATCCCATGCCTTCCTTAACCCCTCCGAAAAACACTCCGAAAGAAAAGCGAAAACATCGAACACTGTAGATTTGCCACTCCCGTTAGGCCCAAGTAGAACAGTCAGGGGGGTCAGTCGTTCAAAACGAATATCCCGAAGCGCACGATAATTTTTTACATGGAGGCTTTCTATCCGGGCCGGACCAGCATAGCTGTCAAGCATGATTGAACTCCAAAACAATGAGGATTGGGCAACGATGTAGGACCGAAGCGTTGCATTGACACCAAAGAGTGCCTTAAATAAAATTCAACACACTTATCATGAGTACCCAGCAAACATCTGAAAATCAAGAAAATATGGACACCGCCGCCGACAAGGTTATAGGACAAACACTTTCTCAGCACTGATCGATCAACAGACGGGAGAATTTGCTGCGGTTCCGTGCACGGCACACCCCAAAGAACGAAAAAATGAGATCTGCGACCCGCTGCGGGATCGTCAAACGTGGCCCGCTCGGGTTGCACTCCACCGCGTCACGCTGGCGGCTGGCATGCCCAGCCCCGAATTTGTATGATAAAATACTAGAATTTCCCCCTTTGTTTCGTGCATAAATTTAATGTAATGATTAAAATGGCAGCATCCATAAAAACGCCGATATAAACCTTCACCACAACCCTTACGGGCTGGGTCAAAGGCATGCGCACTTTTGCTAAAATACCCACAGGCTTGGCATTTACAGCCGACCCGGCCGATCATCCCGTTGAGCGGGACCTGCTCAACCAGGTTTTCTCCCATCTGCCCAAGGGGCTGTGCGCGAACATCGTCAATTCCGCCATTCTCGCCTTTGTCCTCCGCAATGTTGTTCCCCACGGCAGCCTCATCACCTGGCTTGCCGCCGTCTGGCTCATCACCGGTCTCCGCGCCGGGCATTACCTAATCTATCGCCGCAAATCGCTTCACCAGGAACGGCTGCACCGCTGCCGCATCCTCTTCAGCCTCGGCGTCATCGTCTCCGGCACGGCGTGGGGATGCGCCGGGGTCTTCCTCTTCCCCGCCAACACCTACCCCCATCAGGCGTTCATAACCCTCATGCTCGCCGGCATGGTCGCGGGTTCCACCGTCTCGCTGTCCGAATTCAAGAAAACGGCCGAGGCCTATGCCGTGTTGGTGATGCTGCCGATGATGATCCGGCTGATTCTCGCCGGGGGCGAGATCCATCTCGCCATGGCCGCCATGACCGTGATCTTCGGGGTGATCATGGTCGTGACCTCCGCCCAGATGCACAAGGTGAAACGATCCTACGCGGTTTTGCTGCACGCCAAGACCCTGGAGATCATGGAGCGGCGGCGGATCGAAAACGAACTGCGAAAGCTCTCCCTGGCCGTGGAACAGTCGCCGGTGTCCATCGTCATCACCGACCTCGACGGCACCATCGAGTATGTCAACCGGACCTTCACCGAGGTGACCGGCTACTCCTTTGCCGAGGCCATCGGCCAGAACCCCCGAATCCTGAAATCAGGCAACCTGCCCGCCGCCTATTACGAAAAACTCTGGACAACCATCAGGGGCGGAAAGGAATGGCACGGCAATTTCCTGAATAAAAAGAAGAATGGCGAAGAGTTGTGGGAAAAAGCGGTTATTGCCCCGATCTTCAACGACCGGCGGGAGATCACCCATTTTCTCGCGGTCAAGGAGGACATCACCGAGCAGAAGCGCAATGCCGACGCCTTGCTGGCCAGCGAGCATCGCTACCGGCAGGTGGTCAACTCCACCTCGGAGGGGTACTGGCTGCTCGACAGGGACCACCAAACCATCGATGTCAACGACGCCCTGCTGCAGATGCTGGGGTACACGCGAGAAGAGATGCTCGGCCGCAAGCCGACGGATTTTGTCGACGCGGAAAATCGGGAAATTTTCACCTACCAGACCGCCGAGATCGAGAACAGCGAGCATCGGATTTACGAAATTGCCCTCAAAACCAAGCCGGGGGGCAACATCCATACCATCTTCAGCGCCACCGCCCTGCGCGACGAAGACGGCAAGACGGCCGGGGCCTTTGCCTTTATCACCGACATCAGCCTGCGCAAGCAATACGAGCGCGATCTTCAGACCGCCCAGGAGGCCGCCCTGAAGGCCAACCGGGCCAAATCCGATTTCCTGGCCAACATGAGCCACGAAATCAGGACGCCGATGAACGGGATCATCGGCATGACCGATATCCTCCTGGACACCGATCTCGATCCGCAACAGCGGTTCTTCCTGAAAACGGTCAAGATTTCCGCCGACTCGCTCCTCGCCCTGATCAACGACATCCTCGATTTTTCCAAGATTGAGGCCGGCAAGCTCGATCTGGATGAACAGCCCTTCGCGCTCGCCGATGCGGTGCATGCTCCCATCCTGACCATGCAGGTTCTGGCCCAGGACAAGGGGTTGTCGTTGCAAGTCGATATCGACCCTGCGGCGCCGCCCGTCCTGCGCGGCGACAGCCTCCGTTTTCGGCAGATTTTGCTCAACCTGCTCAGCAACGCCGTCAAGTTCACCGACGAGGGGCAGATCCGGGTGGCGGTCAGCCATGCCGCGGCCCCGGCCGGCAAGGTGGAACTACGTATCGCGGTGACCGACACCGGTCGCGGCATCAAGACGGAGATGGCGGAACATATCTTCGGCTCCTTCGCCCAGGAGGAAAGCGCCATCACCCGCCAGTATGGCGGCACCGGCCTCGGCCTGACCATCAGCCGGCAACTCTGCCGCCTGATGGGCGGCGACATCCAGGTTGCCAGCGAGCCGGGCCAAGGCTCGGTTTTCACCTTCACCTGCATCTTCGGCGTGGCCGATCCGAGCGAACTGGCCGCCACCCCGGAAACCCGTGAGGCAACGGTAACGCCGCCCATGGATATCCTGCTGGTGGAAGACAACGAGATCAACCGGCAGCTGGCCGAGTTCATCCTCGAACGTGACCGCCACCGCCTGACCATGGCCAACAACGGCCTTGAGGCGCTGGAACAGCTGGCCCGGAAGGAGTTCGGGGTGGTGTTGATGGATATCCAGATGCCGAGGATGGACGGCTACACCGCCACCCGGATCATTCGCGCCATGGAGCGGGGGATGGAGGCCGCGGAGGAGATACCGGCCGCGCTGGCGGCGGACCTTGCCCCCCGGCTGCGCGGCGGCCACCTGCCCATAATCGCCATGACCGCCCACGCCATGAGCGGCGACCGGGAGAAATGCATCGCCGCCGGCATGGATGACTATCTCACCAAGCCCTTCAAGCCGGATGCCTTCCATGCCATCCTGGGCAAATGGGCCCGGCCCGGAGACGCGGCCAGCCCGCCGGCGGCCGGGTAATCCCGCTTACGCCGGGGCGACCCGGCCCGCATCCGGTGGCTTGGCAAGCGACTGAATGTGCAGGCGGTCCTGCTTGTCGACGGTGTAGAGCGTGCCGGCGGCAAGATCCTGGTGGTGCGCCTCGACCGTGATGCCGGTGCCGCGAAGAGATGCAAAATCGTTGAGCCTGACCCCGTCAATCACCAGATGCGTCTTGGCGACGGCGACGAAATCGTTGCCGTAGGCCCTGAACAAAAGGGCGTCCGGCAGGGCGCGCTGCAACTCGGCGGCAAACTCCTTCAGGAACAGATCCCCCTTCTCCCATCCCTCCCGGCGGTTGTACTCCGGCACCTTGCGCAGGTGCAGCATGTGCATGCACTGGTACTGATTGACGTCGCGATTGTTGAGGATGATCTTCAGATAATCCTCGTTATACAGGCCGGTCAGCTTGTCGTTGAAGAAATAGGCGAAACGCTTCTTCTCAAGCTTGGTCACCGGCAGCTGGCTGATCGCCGGAGAGATCTCGATATCGGCGAGCACCATGACCGCCGCCTCGACCACCGCCGGGTCGAACTGGCTGCCGCTGCAGCCGCGGAGTTCGGCAAGGGCCGCGTCCGGCTCTTTCTTCGGTTTATAGATCCGGTTGGTGGTCATCGCGTCAAAGGCATCGCCCACCGCCATGATCCGCGACAGCAGCGGAATCGCCTCGCCCTTAAGGCCGTCGGGATAGCCGGTGCCGTCATACCGCTCGTGATGATGCTGGATGATCACCGCCAGCTCCTCATACATCTCGATCTGCGAAAGCATCTCGTAGCCGGCAAAGGCGTGCACCTTGATCAGGTCATAATCAAGCTCGGTGAGCTTGCCCGGCTTCAGCAGCACCGAATCCGGCGTCGCCACCTTGCCGATGTCATGCAGGATGGCGGCCTTGTAGAGCTTTTTCTTCTCTTCCAGCCCGAGGCCCATCCGCCGGGCGATGAGCAGGCAGTAATGGGCGACCCGCTCGGTATGGCCGGCGGTATAGGTGTCCCGCTGCTCGATCATGTCGGCGAAGGAGAAGATCGTCTCCTCGTAGTTGGCGGTCCGTTCGGCGGTGAGCTTGCTGACGGACTCCCTTTGCCGGAAGGAGTCGATGGCAAAGCCGATGTCGCCCGCCAGTTCATCCAGCATCTCCTTTTCCTCCGGCTCAAAGCCTTCCTTGCGCCAGGTATAGATGGACAAAACCCCAAGAGGCGGGCCGGATTGCCGGGGGCGGAGCGGCAGGCTGATCATCGCCTGGAACCCTCTCTCCTCCCCGGGGTTGCGCCAGGGGGTGGTATCCGCTGTTTTCCGGTCGTTGCCGCGAATCACGGTCCGGTTCTCGCGGAGGCATTGCGCCATGGCGCTCCGATACACCGGCGCCTGCCGATCGGTGACTTCGTAGGGAGGGGCAAGAAGGGGGGTGGCTTCGGCGTCGGAGGTATAGACGGTGGCGATACGATCCCCGGCCAGCAGGCCGATCCAGCAAAAATCATAATGACTGTGCCTGGCGAACCGGGCGCAGGCCGCCTGCAGCAGGCTGTCCAGATTCGGGGCGGTGATCAGCAACTTGTTGATCTGGGCGACGGTGTCCAGGATGTTGCGCAGATAGCGCTCCTGTCCGAGCAGGTCGCCGATCTTCCTGGTGCGCTGCGCCACCATCTCCTCCAGGGTACGGTTGAAATGCTCAACCTTGTCCTTGTCGCGCTTCACCTTTTCGGTGAGCAACCCCACCGGCACGGTGATGAAAAAGAAAAAAGCGATACGGATGGCGAGATCGGTCCATTGGATCCGGGCGAGCATGGGCAGGATGCTGAGGTAATAACAGCCGGTGGACAGGAGCGCGACCAGCACCCCGAAACCCAGGCCGAAATAGACGGTATGCAGGCAGATGAGCAGGTAGTAGCCGAGAAAGAAGCTGTTTTCAAAGCTGGTTTCGGCGCGGACCAGAACGGAGAGGAAGAGCAGGTCGAGAAGCAGCGAGGAGAGATACACCTTCCGCAGCCGCGACGGCCAGAAGAAGATGACCAGATAACAGAGAAGGCCGTAGAGGGCGAAAGCGCCGAGGGCCTTGCGCAGAATCCCCTGCTCACCCGGCGACAGGTGGCCCACCAGCAGCCAGGCAAGCCCGCCGGCAAGGCTGAAAACCCGCAACAGCAGGAAGGTGAGGTCCACCTCGCTGGTGACGCCGAGAACCCTCTTCCACTGTTGTTGCCAGAAGCCCATACGCATCCACGGAGAGAAAGTGACGGCCCGCTTGCCTTGCGACCACGGGCTGCATGATGCCGCGCCATGCTCTGCGGATAATACTTCCTCGGCCCGGCAAACGTCAACCGTTAGCGCCCCGGACCCATCGCCCNNCCCCCCCCCCCCCCGCCACTTTCCCGATCCCGCGACTCGATTGCAGTAGCCAGAAAACCGCCCAGCGGTTATTTTAAGTCGCAAAACCATCCGCGCCCCCAACCCAACCAGACCCTCTTGCCATGCTGCGACTCACCGAAATCAGACTCCCCCTCGACCACGACGAGGCCGACCTCAAGGCGGCGGTCATCGCCCGCCTCGGCATCCCCGCAGCGGAGCTGCTCGCCCATACCATCTTCCGGCGCGGGGTTGACGCCCGGAAATCCCACGCCATCGTCTTCATCTACACCATGGAGATCGAGGTCGCAGACGAGGCCGGGCTCCTGGCCCGCTTCGCCGGCGACCCGCACCTGAAGCCGGCCCCGGACACCTCCTACCACGTGGTGGCCCGCGCCCCGGCAACGCCGCTCCCCCTTCGGCCGGTGATCGTCGGCATGGGCCCCTCCGGCCTCTTTGCCGCGCTGATCCTCGCCCAGAGCGGGTTCCGGCCGCTGCTGCTCGAACGCGGCAAACCGGTGCGGGAACGGACCAAGGACACCTTTAACCTCTGGCGCAAGGGCGTCCTCGACCCCGAATCCAACGTCCAGTTCGGCGAGGGC
>DHYT01000040.1 GCA_002415465.1 Desulfobulbaceae bacterium UBA5123 | reverse complement strand
TGCAGGTCGCGCTGCGGGAACGGGATCTCGATCCCGGCCTGCTTGAGGGCGCCGTTGATCGCCACCGCCAGATCGCTGCGCACATTCACCCAGGTCTCGAACCGACCCGTCCAGACCCGCAGCTCGAAGTCGAGCGAGCTTTCGCCGAAGGCGACAAAAAATGCCTCGGGGCTGGGTGCGCTGGCATCCTTGATCACCAGCGGATGGTTGTCCGCCACCTCCTCCAGCAGCCGTTTGACCTGGCCGGTGTCGCTGCCGTACGCCACCCCCACCGCCACCTTGACCCGGCCGAGCCGGTCCTGCAGCATCAGGTTGGTGACCGGGGTGGCGATGAGGTCGGAGTTGGGGACAATGACGTCGGCGCGATCAAAGGTTTGGATGATGGTGGAGCGCACGCTGATCTTGTGGACATACCCCTCGGTGTCGCCCACCCGGACCCAGTCGCCCCGCTTGATCGGCTGTTCGAGGAGGAGGATCAGGCCGGAAACGAAGTTGTTGACGATATTCTGCAGGCCGAAGCCGATGCCCACCGACAGGGCGCCGGCGATTACCGCCAGGTTGGTGAAATCAACCCCGGCCGCCGCCAGGCCGAAGACCGTGGCCAGGGTGAAACCGATGTAGCCCGAGACCGTAATCAGGGCGTCGCGGGCGCTGCTGGCGAGATGGGTGGCGATGAGCCACTCCTTTTCCAGCCGGTTGCGCAACCAGGAGGAAAGGGTCCAGATGGCGGTGAAGAGGAGCAGGCCCGAGATGATCCGGGTCGGCACCACGGTGATGTCGCCGACCTTGAATCCTTCCTGCAGGAAGATGAGGAGGGCGGCGGTGAAGGTGTCGGAGATGCGCCAGGAGCGGATCAGCAGGAAGGCGAAAACGGACCAGGTGAGGACGGTCGTCAGCAGGCGGGCCCAGATGACGCTTGGCGGCGCGTCGCCCGGGGTGCGGCGGGCGGCGCCGAATTTCTGCCGCCACGCCTTGTGGCCGTAAGCGAGCATATAGAAAAGCTGGCAGAGGACGGTGTGCAGCCCCCAGGCCAGCACGGCCAGGAGGAGGGTGGCGAGAAGCCCCCGGCCGAGATAGAAGGCGAGGTTGTGAAAGCCGAGCCACTCGATGCCGGCAAGCATCACCATGGTGAGGATGATCAGCGGGCGACCCGAGGCGCTGAAGCGGGCGAGCGGCGGGGTTTCGGCCATGGCCATGCTCAGGCGCAGAAAGATCAGGCAGGTGACGGCGAAGAGCAGGTTGTGGGCGAGGACCACCGCCTCGGTGGGTAAATCGTCGAGCAGCGGGGTGTCGCAGAGCATGATCGCGATGGTGACGAACGCCATGGCCAGCAGCCGCCGGTGGAGTCGAGCGCGCAGCGGCGCGGGCCAGGAGGGCGTTAATGGCAGGGCGGGCGCGTCCGGGCGGAGAATGGCCTTGGTGAGCAGGTGCAGCAGGCCGAAGCCGGTGAGGCCGGTGAGCAGGTCCGTCAACCAGGGGTCCGGGGTGACGTCCCGGCTCAGCAGGGCGGTGACGCCGGTGGTGGCGACCAGGGGGGTCAGCCAGGGCAGGCCTCTGGTCACGGTTGTTCGCAGGGCAACCAGCAGGCGGATGAGGGCTGCCTCGGATTTGCACTCCGGCAGCGGCAGGCGGCGTCGCAGCCAGAGGCCGAGGCAAGCCCCGGCCAGGAGGACGGCGGCGATGATGGCGGCGTTTTTCTCGGCAAGCGGCGTCAGGCCTCTGTGGCGGTCGGTGGCGCGGCGGGCGGCGCTGAGCCAGGCGGGAAATTCATCGGCGGCAACCCGGAGGGCCGAGATGACGTCGGGCTGGCGATGGAGAAGCCGCCGGGCGAGATGCTGCCGCCTCTTGACGGTGAGCGTTTCGGTCAGGGCGGTGGCTTTCACCACCAGCAGGCGGCATTCGCCAAGGCGTTTTTCCAGGGCGGCCTTTTGGCCGGCCAGTTTTTGCCGTTCCCGGCTCACCGTGTGGGCCTCGTTTTTGACCACCGGGCCGAGGGTGGCCAGGGCTTGGTTGATCTGCTGCATCTCCGCGTTGGCCGTGTCCACGCACTGTTCGCCCTGTTGCAGGTAATCGCTGCAGGCATCCAGCCCTTCGTTGAGCGCATCCGTGCCGGCCTTGGCCCTGGTGAGGGATTGTTCCAGCCGGGTCAGGCCCTGTCGAGCCGTTTCCGGGATAAAGTCATCGGGCTGGCCGGCAATTGCCGCGCGCGGGGGGGGGGCGAGGGAGAGGGCGGCGACGATGGCGAGGAGAAGGGCGGAAAGACGCATAAGCGGTTGGATTACTCCTGTCGGGGGCGATCATTGTTCGGCGTCGGGGCATCCCGAATATTCGTCCCTCTATGTACTACGGCCGCATGGGGGTTGTAAATCGCCAACTCACCGGGGCGGGAATTTTCCGGCCGAGCCTTGTTCTCGCTCCTTTTTTATGGTTGTCTGCTAGGAGTGGATGTGCATAGCATGAAATCAGGATGAGAACAGCCGAGCCGGGCGCCGCCGATGTCGCGGGCGCTCCGGCCTGGATTTTTTTGCAAGGAGACCGCATGATTTCCGAGCTTAAGGCCTGTCTGCAGGGGAACCGGGAGGCGGTGGCGGGGTTGCTGCGCCGGTATCTCGCCATCGGGCGGCCGTTTCTGCTCAATTCCAATATGTGCGACGAGTTTGCGCGTTCGTGCGCTGAGGCCGGCGGCGACCCGCTGAGGGATTCTGCCCTGGCGCGGATCGTGGTCATGACGCAGGAGGCGGCGATCCGGCCGCCGTGGATATACCTCGATGTGCGCTGTCGGGTGGGGCGCTGGAGCTATCTGCGCATCCATCTCGAATCGCTGGCGGTGGAGGCGGTTTCCGTCGAGGATTTTCTCAAGGCCAAGGAGGCCATCATCAAGCATCCCGAGCCGGTGCAGGACTGGACCCTGGAGTTTGATCTGGCCCCGTTCGAGCGGAATTTCCCCAAGCTCAAGGAGCCGCGTTCCATCGGCCGCGGGGTTGAATTCCTGAACCGCCAGCTTTCCAGCCAGCTGTTCCCGGCCCTGGGCAACGGCGGTCTGCTGCTGCTCGATTTTCTCCATGTCCACAAGCATCGCGGCATGCAGTTGATGTTGAACCGCCGCATCCAGGACGCGGGGGCATTGCGCGATGCGCTGCATCTTGCCGAGGAGTATCTGGCCGGTTGCGCGGATGATGCAGAGTGGGAAGAGGTGGGTGCGGCCCTGCAGGGTTTGGGGTTCGCCCCCGGCTGGGGGCGGACGGCGCGGGCGATGCGCGAAACCTTCTCGCTCCTGGCCGATATCCTCGAGGCGCCGGAGCCCGGCCAGCTCGAAAAATTCCTGGGCCGGCTGCCGATGATCTTCAATCTGGTCATCCTGTCGCCGCACGGCTATTTCGGGCAGGAAAACGTGCTCGGCCTGCCGGATACCGGCGGCCAGGTCGTCTATATCCTCGATCAGGTGCGGGCGCTGGAAAGGGAGCTGCGCAACCGCAACCACGCGCTTGGTCTCGATATCAAGCCGCAGATCCTGGTGGTGACCCGGTTGATCCCGGAGGCGGGCAACACCACCTGCAACCAGCGGCTCGAGCCGATTTGCGGCACCGAGGATGCCAGAATCCTGCGGGTGCCGTTTCGCGACGGCCAAGGCGCGGTGGTGCGGCAGTGGATCTCCCGCTTCGAGGTCTGGCCCTATCTGGCCCGGTTCGCCGCCGACGCCCAAGCGGAGATCCTCGCCGAGCTTGGCTGCAGGCCGGACCTGATCATCGGCAACTACTCCGACGGCAACCTGGTGGCGTCGTTGATGTCGCACCGGCTGCACGTGACGCAGTGCAACATCGCCCACGCGCTG
>DHYT01000133.1:10495-10672 GCA_002415465.1 Desulfobulbaceae bacterium UBA5123 | reverse complement strand
GAGGACCTGACCGAGTATTACGAGAAGCTGAACGTGGCGGTGCGCTATCTTCACTCGGATATCAAGACCCTGCAGCGGATGGAGTTGATCCGCGATCTCCGGCGCGGCGAGTTCAACGTCCTGGTGGGTATCAACCTCCTCCGGGAGGGGCTCGATATCCCCGAGGTGTCGCTGGTG
>DHYT01000133.1:0-10476 GCA_002415465.1 Desulfobulbaceae bacterium UBA5123 | reverse complement strand
ATCCAGACCTGCGGCCGGGCGGCGCGGAATGTGGGCGGCAAGGTGATCCTCTACGCGGACCGGATCACCGACTCCATGGACAGGACCATGGACGAGACCCAGCGGCGGCGGCGGATCCAGTCCGCCTATAATGAGACGCACAACATCCGGCCGGAAACCATCAAGTCGCGGATCAAGGACATCATGGAGAGTGTCTACGAACAGGATTACGTCACCGTCGAGGCCGAGGCCGCCGAGGAGGAGGCGGTCTACGGCAGCCTGGCCGACCTGCGCAAGGAGATTGCCCGGCTGGAGAAAGGGATGCAGGCGGCGGCCAAGGAGCTGGCCTTCGAGGAGGCGGCCCGCTTGCGGGACCGGATCAAGGAGTTGCGGGAGTTGGAACTGACATGGCTGTGAAGAACGGATTTTGGTATCGGCTGTCGCTGCGGGTCGTGCCGTTGCTGTTCGAGGCGGTGAGCCGCCTGCTCTTCGGTTCCTGCCGGGTGACCGTGCATGGCGGCGAATATCTCAAACAGTGCGATGCGGCGGGCAAGGGCATGATCGCCGCCTTCTGGCATTACGCGGTCTTCGACATCATTGAGATGCAGCGGCGCAGCGGCCGCAACTGGGTGGCCATGGTCAGCGGCAGCGACGACGCCGAATTTGTGGCCCGTCTGCTGGCCCGGCGCGGGTGCGAGGTCGTCCGCGCCTCCCGGGGCAAGAGCGGGGTGGTGAAGGCCATGCGGGGGATAATCGATTCCATGGGCCGGGGGCGCGCCGCCGCCATTGTCGCCGACGGCTCCCAGGGGCCGGCCTTTATGGCCCAGGCCGGGGCGCTGCTCCTTGCCAGCCGCACCGGCGCGCCGATCCTGCCGGTGGTGGCGGCGGCGGACCGCTTTTTCGTGTTCAAGAGCTGGGACCGGACCATGCTCCCCAGGCCGTTCGCCAGGCTCGCCATCTGTTATGGCGAACCGCTGTTCGTGCCGTCCGGGCTCAAGGCCAACGAGTTGGAGCCGTATCGGTTGCACCTGGAGGAGCGCTTGAACGGGCTGTACGGTGAGGCGTGGCAGCGGTTCGGTCGGAACAACCATTGAAGCGATTCCGCCCCGGTTGGGGAGGCGTCATAAAAAAAGCCATGCATCCCTTGTCGGGCGCATGGCTTTTTTTATCGGTATCGCGGTGTTGCTCTGCGATCAGGCAAGATCCTTCATGATCGAGGCGGAAACGGCGTCGATGGATGCCTTGCCGTCCACCGAGATCACCTTGGTTTTGCCGCCGACGGCCTTGAAGACGTTGACCGCGGCCATGGTGCCGGTGTTGTCGTCGTAGTAGATGTCGTGGCGTTTGTCGATGGCCACGTCGTCCTGGTCGTCGGCGCGGGTGTTGAGGGCGCCGCCGCATACCCGGCAGACCAGCTTGCCGTCTTTCTCCACCGGCTTGATGGCGTCGAAGGCGATGTGGTTGGGGTGGTTGTTGTCGTTGACGCAGAGGCGGCGGCCGGTGATCCGCAGCTTGGCGATGTCACGGGGCAGCACGATCTCGACCACGTAGTCAAGGGGCATCTTGGCGTCGGTGAGGGCCTTGGCCAGGGTCTCGGCCTGCACCTTGTTGCGGGGGAAGCCGTCGAGGATCCAACCGGTTTTGCAGTCAGCCTCTTGCAGGCGGTCCAGGATCATCGGGATGGTGATGTTGTCGGGGACCAGATCGCCGCGATCGATATATTCCTTGGCCTTCATGCCCAGTTCGGTGCCGCCGCCGATGTTCTTGCGGAAGATGGCGCCGGATTCGATGTGAGGCATATTGTATTTTTTCTGGATGATGGCGCCCTGGGTGCCTTTGCCGCTGCCGTTGGGACCGAAAACGAGAATGTTCATGCGGTGCTCCTTTGTGTGAAAAAATTGATGGATATTATTGTGAAACGCAAAGCAATCTCGAGCAAAGTGATACGGCAGATGCGTCAGGTGTGGTGCCGGCACCGGGTATGCAAGGTGGACGCGGTCGTGGTGGGCCGTGGTCTCGGGTGTGGTTGCGATGATACTGTCGGCACGTCTGGGCAACGGAATCTGTGCATCAAAACGGTCAAAACTATAAACCAATTACAGGAAAAAATGCCAATAAAATATCTTTTCCGTTTTGGGTGGTCTCGACTGGAGGGGCTGGATTGTCACGGGGAGGATAGGCTGGCGCAAGCAACGCGGGCGGGAGGGAGGCGCCTGCTGCCGTCGGCAACCAGGAGGGGGGAAGCCCCGGCCGACGGCAGGGGCTGCGTGTCAGCGAGCCGGGGTGTTGATCTGGGCGTAGATGGCGCAGAATTCGTGGATCAGCATCATCCGCGAGGAAAGATCCATTTTGTAATAGAAAGGGCTCAGCATCAGGACTCGGATGGCTTGTTGGTGGGTCATGGCGTTCCTTCCTTGGTTGATGGTTGCTCTTGTGGCCGCCTTTAATGAACGTATCGGCCGTTTGCCGGAAAACTTGATTCGCTGGCCGGCAACTTGTTCTTTTTTTGCAGGGGGCGGGTGTCTGCAATCCGCCCTGGGAATCGGTTTTTTTTTCGTATTGTTGAATTGTTAATGACATTTAGGTAAAACGAAAAGTATAGTCTTGAATTATAAGCAGATATTGGCACATTGAGGGGTTGTGTCGGGCGGATGGGTCGCGGCGAGGGCGAAACGAAAGTGGAACGCAAGGGTTGATGAAGAAAATAATTGTCAGTGCAATCCTGCTGTTCGTCATCCTGTTTTTCGGCACCTGCGGCTACATGGCCATTGAAGGCGCGTCCGTGCTGGATGGTTTGTATATGACCGTGATTACCATCACCACGGTCGGGTACAGCGAGATTGTTCCCCTGCATCCCATCGGCAAGATCTTTACCATGGTGCTGATTGTCATCGGCGCCGGCTTTATGCTGTATTTGTTCAGCGAGATCACCGAGGCGATGGTTGAGGGAGGCTTGCGGAGGATTTTCGGGAGAGGCAGTATGGAGAAAAAGGTGTCCGGCCTCAAGAAGCATTATATCGTCTGCGGATTCGGCAGGATCGGCAGGGGGATATGTAAGATTCTGAAGGAGAACAACCGGGATTTCGTGATCATTGAAAAGGATCCCGTCGAGTTGCAGAAAATAAACGACCTCGGCTATCTGGCCCTGGAGGGGGAAGCGTCGGTTGACGATGTGCTTTTGAAGGCCCGCATCAATGAAGCGCGGGGCTTGATCGCGGTGGTCACCTCCGACGCCGACAATGTCTATATCTCCCTGACTGCTCGCGGGCTCAACCCCAATCTGTATATCATGGCGCGCTCCAGCGGCGAGGAGGGGGCGGAAACCAAGTTGCTGCGTGCCGGCGCCAACAAGGTGATATCGCCGTATTACATCGGCGCCTGCCGGATGGCGCAGCAACTGGTGCGGCCGACGGTCATCGATTTCATCGATCTGGCCGTCAACACCTCCACCCACGAGCTGGGGTTGCGGCTGGAGGAACTGGCGGTTTCCGCCAAGGCCAAGATTGTCAATATGCCGCTGCAGAGTTCCGGGATTCGCAAGAAATACGATTTGATCGTCGTTGCCATCAAGCGTGAAAACGGCGAGATGTTGTTCAACCCCAATCCGCAAAGCATGCTGCTGCCTGGCGACATCATGGTGGTGCTCGGCGAACAGGAGCACATCAAGGGGTTGGAGCAGGAACTGTAAAATACTGCCGGATGGCGCATTCCGTTTCAGGAATTGTGAGGCGGACCGATAGGTAACATGAAGAGAGGTGTCATGGGGGCTTTATGCTGACTCGCCCCTTAGCGGATAGACTGATTTCGTGAGTGTTGTGAGGCCAGTATCCTTATCGGTGAGATGAATGGCGGATGAGAAACTTTTCAAAGGCGGGGTAAGCGTCCTCGACGGCGCCTTTCTGCTCAAGGTGGCAAAGGACCGGCTGTCGGCGTATCTCATTCCGGTTGAGCAGGATGGGGAATTTGCCGAAATCGATTCGTTTGACGCCGCCAAGGTCAATGCTGTACTCGTCGAGTATGAGATCATTCATGGCCTGCTGCCAAAGCCCGTGGTCAGGGACGACAACTTTGTTGACGTGGCCAAGGGGATGCCGCCGGTGAAGGGGGAAAACGCCAGGGTCAAGATGCATGTCAAGCCCTCCATGGTGCGGTCGCCAAAGCAGAAGGAGGCGAAGCGGGATACCGTGGATTTCCGAGAGCTTGGCTCCATTGTCAATGTCAATGCCGGTCAACTCCTGCTCGAAAAGATTCCCCTCACCGACGGAACGCCCGGCAAGGACGTCTTCGGTATCACCATCCCCTCCAAGCCCGGCAAGGATATCGCCCTCAAGGGCGGCCCCGGCGTTAAGGTTTCCGAGGACGGCCGCAAGGTCGTCTCCACCCTGGACGGCAAGTTCCTGATGGCCGACGGCAAGCCTTCGGTCTTCGACTCCCATGTCGTCAAGGGCGATCTTGACTTGAGCGTCGGCAATATCGCCTTCTGCGGCAAATCACTGACCATTTCCGGGGATGTGCTGCCGGGGTTCAAGATCCGCAGCAAGGGCAATGTAACGGTTCAGAAAAACATCAACAATGCCGAAATCCTGACCCATGGCAAGCTTATGGTCAACGGCAGCATCGTCGGCGAAGAGGTGCTGTTGCGCAGCAAGGGCGACATGATTGTCGGTTTTGTGGAAAACGGCCCTGTTCTGGAAACCCTCGGCAGCCTGACGGTCAAGGATTTCATGGTGCAGGGGAAGGTCAAGACCGGCGGCGACCTGATCGCGGTCAAGGGCAACGGCACCATTGTCGGCGGGACCTATGTGGTGGGCGGCTCGGTCTATGTGAAGAATCTGGGGTCGGACGGCGAGGTGGTCACCGAGGTGAGCGTCGGCATCAACCCCGGGCTTGAGGTGCGGCGGAAAAAGCTAGACGAGGAACTGGCGATCTGGCCTGAACGGCTGAATCAGACCATCAAGAATATCGGCGCGCTGGAGGCGATGAAGAAGGCGGAGGGGGACAATATGCCGCCTGAAAAACTCGCTTTACTCAAGAAGATGACCTCCGTGATGCCCAAGCTGATGGATCGGGTCAACATGTTGTCGGAGGCCGAGAAGAAGCTCCAGGAAGAGATGGAGCAGCTCACCGACGAATGCGTCTATGTCTACGAGACGCTCTTTGCCGGCGTCACGGTCAAGATCGGCGGCATCGCCCGTCTCTTCACCATGGAGGAAGACGGGGTGGTGATCCAGTTCGAGAAGAAAACGCGACAGATTCACATCCGGAAATTGCAGGATGAGGAGAGGGCCCATATCGAAAAGATGATGTGATTGCGCCAAAAGGTTTTTCCTGTCTTATCGTCTCCCCGCAACCTGGGCGAGCATTTCCCGCACCGCCTGGTCCAGCCCCACGAAGATCGCCCGCGCCATGATCGCGTGGCCGATGCTCAACTCCTCGATGCTTTTCAGCGCCGCCACCGGCGCGGTGGTCAGATAGTTGAGGCCGTGGCCGGCGTTGACCCGTAATCCCATGGCATGAGCCTCGTCGGCGGCGGCCGCCACCAGATTGAACTCTTTGGCCCGTTCCGTTTCGTTAACGGCGTCGCAGTAGCGGCCGGTGTGTATCTCAACAAAGGTCGCGCCGATATCCTTGGCGGCCTTGACCTGTTTGAAGTCCGGGTCGATAAAGAGGCTTACCGGGATGCCGGCGCCGATGAACCGGTCGATCACCGTGGCAAGCTTCTTCTTCTGTCCGCTCACGTTGAGGCCGCCCTCGGTGGTCAGTTCCTGTCTTTTTTCCGGCACCAGGGTCACCATGTCCGGCTTGACATCCAGGGCGATGTTGATGATCTCCGGCGCCGCCCCCATCTCCAGGTTGAGTTTGGTTTTCACCGTTTGCCGCAGCAGATAGACATCGCGATCCTGGATATGCCGGCGGTCTTCCCGGAGGTGGACGACGATGCCGGCCGCCCCGGCGAGTTCACATATGCCGGCGGCCAGCACCGGGTCTGGTTCGTTGATGCCCCTTGCCTGGCGCAGGGTTGCGATATGGTCGACATTGATGGCGAGATTGATCATCGAGGTTCTCCTTTGTTTGTCGTCAAGGCGGTTGAGCAGTTGCCGTTCGGCGGTTTCCATCCGTTCGGCCTCGGCCTCGGATCGTTCGTGGTCGTGGCCGAGGAGGTGCAGCAGGCCGTGGGCCAGCAGGATCTGCAGGCGTCGGCGCAGGGAGATCCCTTCCCGTTGCGCCTCCCTGGCCGTGGTGTCAAGCGAGATCACCACGTCGCCCAGCGGTGCGTCGTCGGAGTACGCCTCGCCTTCCCGCAAGGAAAAAGCAAGCACGTTGGTCGGTCCCTTTTTGGCGCGGTACTGTTCGTTCAGCCGGGCCATCAGGGGGTCGTCGACGAGCAGGATGCTCCAGTCGCACGGTTGTTGCCCGCACAACTGCAATAGAAGTTCGGCGTCGCCCCTGACGGCGGCGAGGCTGACCGGCAGCGGTTGGGGATGATCGGCGCTGAGGAGTACGGGCATGATCTTCTCTCTTGGCTGTTATCTGATGCCGGTTCGGCAAGGTTGGAGTGCCATCCGCCATGGCGCGGGTTTTATTTCCTGGCGCGGGGCGTCTTTTTTTCGTAGGCGCGGATGATGTCCTGTACCAGCGGATGGCGAACCACGTCGGCGTCGGTGAAAAAAGCAAAATCGATCCCGTCGATATCCCGCAGCAGCTTGCTTGCCTCGATCAACCCCGAGGGTTGTTGCGACGGCAGATCGATCTGGGTGATGTCGCCGGTGACCACCGCCTTGGAGTTGAAGCCCAGCCGGGTCAGAAACATCTTCATCTGCTCGCGGGAGGTGTTCTGGGCCTCGTCCAAGATAACGAAGGCGTTGTTCAGGGTTCGGCCGCGCATGAAGGCAAGGGGGGCGATCTCGATGATCCCCTGTTCGGTGAGTTCGGCGGCTTTCTCGTGGCCGAGCATGTCGTTCAGGGCGTCATGCAGCGGGCGCAGATAGGGGTTCACTTTCTGGGCCAGGTCGCCGGGAAGAAAGCCCAGCCGCTCACCGGCCTCCACCGCCGGCCGGGTGAGGATGATCGTCCGGACCCGGTTGCTGGTCAGCGCCGCCACGGCCATGGCCACGGCCAGATATGTTTTGCCGGTTCCGGCCGGGCCGATGCCGAAGACGATATCGCTTTTGCGGATCGCGTCGATATAGAGTTTCTGACTCGGCCCCTTGGGTGAAATGAGTCGGTTGCGGGCGGTTATGTAGACCTCGTCGAGGAAGATCTCCTTCAGGTCGGCCTTGGGGGCGCGTTCGATGGCGCGGGCGGCGTAAACCACGTCCTGCGGGTATACCGGGTAGCCAGCGCATATCAAGCCGTACAGCTGGTTGGCAACCTGTTCCGCCACCGCCACCTCGTGCTCGCTGCCGCTGATGGTGACGGCGGCGCCGCGCACCCCGATCTTGACCCCCACCGCCCGTTCGAGGGCCTCAAGGTTCCGGTTCAGGTCGCCGTACAGGAGCTTGGCGGCCTCGGTGTCATGGAGGTTCAGTTTTTTCTGCGTCAAGGGATGCTCGATGTTGTTGGTGCCGCGAGGCGTGGCTTGTTTATCTGTTTTTTGCCTTGGTCCGGGCCAGCTCCTGGTCGATGAGCTTCTGCAGCCCCTGCGGGTTGCGTTCGTCCAGGCCGCGGCCGTTGACAAAGATGGTCGGGGTGCCGCGGACGCCGTTTCGCTGCCCTTCCTGGATGTCCTGCGTGACCCGGTCGCTGAGCAGTTCGTTCTTGATGTCGGCGCGGAACCGTTTCATGTTCAGGCCCGCCTCCTTGGCAAGGGCTTCAAGCTTCTGGTCGTTCAACTCCTTGCCGTTCTGAAACAGGAGATCGTGGTATTCCCAGAATTTCCCCTGATTGTTCGCGGCCAGGGAGGCGATGGCGGCTGCCTGGGCGTATTTGTGGAAGGAGAGCGGGAACTGTTTGAACACCACCCGCACGGTTTCCGGGTTGTGTTCGAGGGCGTATTCGAGCAGGGCGCCCACCTTGGCGCAGTACGGGCATTGAAAATCGCTGAAAACCACCACCGTCACCGGCGCGTGGGGCGGCCCCATGGAGGGCGAGTCGTCGTTGCTGATGACGGCGATGAAAGAGAGGTCAATCGTCTGGATGTTCTTGGTGCGGCGGCTGGAAAGGAGAAGTTTTTCGCCGGAGCCGGAAATGGCAAGGCTGTCCATCTCGGGGTTGACGGTGATGGTGTCGTCCAGGGTCCCGGCTTGATCGTAAATGCGGATGCGTCCCCCCTCGGTGAGGACGAAGGTCCATTTGCCGTCGGCGGTGATGGCGATGTCCAGGGGCGGGGCGTCNNGGGCGGGTTTCCAGTCAACGGCGCAGTGGCCGGGAGCGGCGATGAAAAATACCAGGAGCGCGGCGACAATCGCCCGGCAGGTTGTCTTGAGCATTGTTTTTCCTCGAAGGTTCTTGGGCGCATGGGCGCCGTGGAGAGAATGCGACATTATACCCGCCATCGTGAATTCCGCAAGATTCTCCATTGTGCTGGTCAGGATTTCAGCCGCCCGGCGAGCAGAACGGCGAGGTGCGGCGCCGCCGGGGTTTGTCCCGGTCGGGAGAGGCCTGCGCGCAGATGCAGGAGGCAGCCGGTGCAGGTGGTGGTGACGAGCGGGGGGAGGGGGTGGCCCAGGTCGTCCAGCAGGCGGGCGCGGATTTTGTCGGCGAGTACCGGGTGGGCGAGATGGAAGAGTCCGCCCATGCCGCAACATTGCGGGCCATGCGGCGGGGCCTGGAGTTGAAAGCCGGCGGCGCCGAGCAGGCGGCGCGGCGGCGTCAGGATCCGGTGGCCGAATCGCAGGTGGCAGGGGTCGTGGTAGTACACCGACGGTTGGTCCGGCAGCCCTGGCGACGGCGCCAAGTGCGCGGCCAGGGGCGCTGATTCGGTGAAGAAGGAGGAAAACTCACGGAGGCGATCGCTAAAGGCGCGTGCGCGCTCCGACCATTCCGGTTCGTCGCGGAAGAGTGCCGGATAGGAGGCGAGGTGGCTGTAGCAGCTGGCGCACGAGGTGAGAATCGGCAGGGCGTTGTCGGCAAAGGCGGTGATGTTGCGCTTGGCCAGGCGGATGGCTTCCGCGCGGTTGCCGCTGCCGAAGGCGGCCTGGCCGCAACACGCCTGGGCGGTTGGATGGTGCGGGGCGGTGCCCGTGCTTCGGCCCAGAAGTGTTGCGGTGGCGCGGGCGATATCCGGTTCGATGTAACGGGCAAGGCAGCCGCTGAAGTAGGCGGCGACGGCCGTTTGCGGCGGCGTTTGCGGCAGGAGGGGGGGGGCGGTGCGCTCCTCCTGCCGCAGGTGGGTGGCAGGGGGAAGGCCCAGGCGGGTCCTGAGGCCGCTTTGCCGCGGCAGCAACCGTTCGCATGCCGTTTTGAGATTCCCCAGCCCGGCCAGCAGCGCCGGGGTGGAAAGCACTTTTTGCATCAACCCCGCGAGAAACGGATGGTCGCCGACCAGCAGCGGCAGATCATGCCGCGCCTCGGCAATCCGGCGGGTGATGGCAAGCCCGCGCGGACAGCTCGCCTCGCAGGCGCCGCAGAGAAGGCATTGCGAGAGGATATCGGCATAGCTTGCCGAACAGTCCCGGGTCGATAGCCGCGTAAGGAGGTGAAGTTTGCCTCTGGCGGTCAGGTATTCGCGGCCGGTAACCCGGTAAACCGGACAGACGGCGGTGCAGGCGCCGCATTTGGCGCAGTCGGTCACGTTGGTCTCCCCCGTTGGGTAAGAAACGCCTCCCGGCCGGCCGGCAGTGGGCCGGCCGGGAGGGAGGCGGGTTAATGCTCCCAGAGCAGAAACGCCTTGATGAACGGGTCAAGGTTGCCGTCCAACACCGAATCCACATTGCCGATTTCCACATTGGTGCGGTGGTCCTTGATCAAGCGGTACGGCTGCAGCACGTAGGAGCGGATCTGGCTGCCCCAGGCGATTTCCTTCTTGTCGCCGTGCAGGTCCTGCTGCTGTTCGTTCTGCAGTTGTTTCTCGTGGTCATAGAGCCGCGCCCGCAGCATCTTCATGGCGGTATCCTTGTTGCGATGCTGGGAGCGCTCGTTCTGGCACTGGACCACGATATTGGTGGGCAGGTGGGTGATCCGGATCGCCGAACTGGTTTTGTTGACATGCTGTCCGCCCGCGCCGCTGGCCCGGTAAGTGTCGATGCGGAGATCCTTCTCGTTGATTTCGACGTTGATGTCGTCATCCAGTTCCGGGAAGATGAAAACCGAGGCGAACGAGGTGTGGCGGCGGCCGCCGGTGTCAAAGGGCGAGATGCGGACGAGGCGATGGATGCCCATTTCCGAACGCAGCATGCCGTAGGCGTAACGGCCGGTGATCATGACGGTCACGCTTTTGACGCCGGCTTCGTCGCCGGGCAGGTAGTCAAGGATTTCGGTGGTGAATTCCTTGTCCTCGGCCCAGCGCAGATACATCCGGAGAAGGATGTCCGTCCAGTCCTGGGCCTCGGTGCCGCC
>DHYT01000075.1 GCA_002415465.1 Desulfobulbaceae bacterium UBA5123 | reverse complement strand
GGCAACTTCTGCACCCAGTGCGAGGCCCAGGGGTTCCGCCGGATCACCTACTACCCGGACCGGCCCGATGTGATGGCGCGTTACACCACCACCATCGTCGCCGATCGGGAGCGATACCCGGTGCTGCTCGCCAACGGCAATCTGCTCGACAGCGGCGGGTTGCCGGACGGCCGTCATTTCGCGGTCTGGGAGGGCCCCTTTCCCAAGCCGTCGTATCTCTTTGCCATGGTGGCCGGGGATCTCGGGGTGGTGCGGGATCGCTTCATCACCTGCTCCGGCCGCGAGGTGCGGCTTGAGATCTATGTTCAGCGCCACAATCTCGACAAGTGCGATCATGCCATGAGTTCGCTCAGGAAGGCGATGCGCTGGGACGAGGAGGTGTTCGGCCTGGAGTATGATCTCGACCGGTTCATGATCGTGGCCGTGGACGATTTCAACATGGGGGCGATGGAGAACAAGGGGCTCAACATCTTCAACTCCAAGTACATCCTCGCCCGGCCGGAAACCGCCACCGACGACGATTACGACGGCATCGAGGGGGTGGTGGCCCACGAGTATTTCCATAACTGGACCGGCAACCGGGTCACCTGCCGGGATTGGTTCCAGCTGAGCCTGAAAGAGGGGCTGACCGTGTTCCGCGATCAGCAGTTTTCCGGCGACATGGGGTCAAGGTCGGTGCAGCGGATCAACGACGTGCGGGTGCTGCGCAGCCGCCAGTTTCCGGAGGATTCCGGCCCCATGGCGCACCCGGTGCGTCCGGTGTCGTATATCGAGATCAATAATTTCTATACCGTTACCGTCTACGAGAAGGGCGCCGAGGTGGTGCGGATGCTGCACACCATCCTGGGCGAGGCGGGCTTCCGGCGCGGGTTCGATCTCTACATCCAGCGCCACGACGGGCAGGCGGTGACCTGTGATGATTTTGTCGCGGCCATGGCGGAGGCCAACGGCGTCGATCTGGAACAGTTCAAGCTCTGGTACAGTCAGGCCGGCACCCCGGAGCTTACCGTCTCCTTCTCCCATGATCCGGCAACCGCAACCTGCACGCTTGCGGTCAGCCAGCAGTGTCCGGCGACCCCGGATGCCGCCGAAAAAAAACCGATGCACATCCCGCTGGCCGTGGGCCTCGTCGGCGCGGGCGGCGCGGAGCTGCCGTTGCGGTTGGCGACCGGCGACGGCCTCGACAACGGTGTCTTGCAGGTGCGGGCGGCGCGCCAGGAATTTTGCTTCGCCGATGTCGCGGAAAAGCCGCTGGTATCCCTGTTGCGCAATTTTTCGGCGCCGGTGAAGGTGCGGTTTGAGTATGCGGACGAAGAGCTTGCCTATCTCCTCAGCCATGACCGCGATCCCTTCAATCGCTGGGAGGCGGGGCAGCAGCTTGCAAGCCGGGTAATCCTGGGCGTGGCGGATGATTTCCGCAAGGGGCGCGAGGGCGCGCTCGGACCATGTTTTGTCGAGGCGTTCCGCTCCCTGCTGGTTGACAAGGCAATTACCGACAAGACCTGTCTGGCCCAGCTTCTTACCCTGCCCGGCGAGGAGTATCTGGCCGAACAGATGGCGGTGATCGATGTCGACAACATCCATGCGGCGCGCCAGTTTGTCCGCCGCCGGTTGGCGGGGGCGCTGCGCAAGGAGTTTGCCGACCTCCACCGTGAGCATCTCGATGCCGGCCCCTGCCGGCTCGGCGCTGCCGCCGCCGGCCGGCGGCGGGTCAAGAATTGTTGTCTCGCCTATCTAGTGAGCCTTGATGAGGCCGAGCAGTACGAATTGGCCCTGGCCCAGTTTCGGGCCGGCGACAACATGACCGACACCCTGGGCGGCCTTGTCCCGCTGGCGCACCTGGAGAATTCTTACCGCGAAGGCGCGCTGGCCGCCTTCCATGCGCAATGGCGGCATGATCCGCTGGTGTTGGACAAGTGGTTTGCGGTGCAGGCCACGGCGCCGTTGCCAACCACCCTCGCCGACGTGCGGCGGCTGCTCGCCCACCCCGATTTTTCCATCCGCAACCCCAACAAGGTGCGGTCGCTGATTGGGGCCTTTGCCGGCGGCAACCCGGTCTGTTTTCATGCCAAGGATGGCGCAGGCTATCGGTTTCTGGCCGATCAGGTTCTCATGCTGGATACGCTGAATCCGCAGGTGGCGGCGCGGATGGCGGCGGCGCTCAGCCGCTGGCGGCGATATGACGAGGGGCGGCAGGCGTTGATGCGGGCAGAGCTTGCGCGGATTGTCGCATCGGCAACCCTTTCACGGGATGTCTTTGAGGTGGTCTCGAAGAGCTTGCGGTAGGTGTCGGCGCGGGATGGGGGGCGCGTCGCTCCGTCAGGCGTCGGCCTGGCAAACCTGGTTGCGGCCGCTTCCCTTGGCCGTGTAAAGCGCGTTGTCGGCGAAACGGATCAGGTCGTCCACGGTCTGGATCGAGGCGGTCAGGTTGGCCACGCCGATACTGATGGTAAGCCGCTTGGTCGTGGCCGGGTCGATGGCGAAGGCATGGGCGGCCATGGTGGCCCGGACCCGTTCGGCGAGGATCATCGCCGTCTCCGGTTCGGTTTCTGGGGCGATGACCACAAACTCCTCGCCGCCGAAACGGGCGACGTAATCGTCGGTGCGGACGGTCGCCCGCAAGAGGTCGGATATCTGCTTCAACACGCGGTCGCCGGCCAGGTGGCCGAAGGTGTCGTTGATCTTCTTGAAGTGGTC
>DHYT01000180.1 GCA_002415465.1 Desulfobulbaceae bacterium UBA5123 | reverse complement strand
GGTTGCCGGCCAGCCGCTTTCTCCGACCCTGGTCAAGGTGTTGAAAAAATCGGTCGCCTTTGCCGTCGATGACCGTTACCGGGATTTCGCGGAGATGCGGCAGGACCTCAACCAGGCCTATCTCGAGACGTTTCGGGTCATGTGTCCCTACGCTGAATTGACCAATATCGATCTTCGCGCCAGCAGCCTCAACAATCATGCCGTTTCATTCTTCGAGCTGAACAAGGTTGAAAAGGCTGAAGAATGTTTGAGTCGAGCCCTGGATGTCAATGATGTGCTGCCGGAGGCGCTTTACAACATGCTGCTGTTGAAGTGGCGGCGGCGAAAAGGGTCGCCGGTGCATTTGCTGCGGCAACTCGAGGCGATCAAAAAGCGGCTTCCCAGGGAAAAACTGTTCGACGACTTGGTGGCCGGGGTCAAGGACGATGTTGTCACCGGCGGCAGTAAACGCATCGCGGAAGGGAATTTCCCGGAATTTCGCCTCTGTGTGCCGCGCAGGTCGCTGGAGGTCTTTCGGGACGGGCAATTGATACAATCCATTCAGCGCAATATCGTCGACCATCTGGACAACAAGCGGTATGATGCCTGCCAGGAGGTTTTACAGACGGCATGGAAGAATCACAGCTATTGCCGCGACAAGGTTTTTAACCGGGTTTATGAGGCCCTTCTCAAGGTGAGGGAGCAGGAGAAGCTGGTTTCCGTCCAGCGTTTGATGACGCTGCGCGGCGGCAAGCGTCCCGTTACCTGCCTGTCGCATATACCCGGCAGCAAATATATTGTCGCCGGCGGTCCTGAGGGCAGGCTGCAGGTATGGGATTTCATCACCCGTCAGAAGGTGAATACCCTCGGGACCAAGGGCGTGCCGGTGCGGGCCCTTGCCGCCAGCCCCGCCGGCGGGGTGCTGGGGATAGGAACCGATAACGGTTTTGTGACCATCTGGTCCACCAAAACCGGCAAGGTGAAGATGTCGGATCAGCGTCATGACGGGCCAGCGCGCGCGCTTGCCTTCAGTAAAGACGGCAAATGGCTTGCCTCCGGGGGCGAGGACGGAATGCTCATGCTCCGGCACCTTTCAACCGGCAAGGAAACAAAAATATCCGTTGTCGACAGCGGGGCCATCTGCTCCCTGGCTTTTTGCGGCGACGGCAATGATCTGGTCACCGGCAGCGAGGATGGCACGGTCCGTTTGTGGGAAGGCGGCGGCAAGGAGTATCTGCATCGCATCGAGGCGCATGCCTTGCCGGTGGTCTCGCTTTCCGTCTCCCTGGATGGCCGCCGTTTCGCGTCAACCAGCGCCGACCGGTTGGTCAAGGTCTGGGACCGCCATTCCTGCCGTTCGCAGAGGATAATCGAGGCGCATGAGGAGGGCATCTCTTCCGTTCTGATGCTTCCCGATAACCGCTATGTGGTTTCCGGATGCGACGATGATATGATCAAGTTATGGGATGCCGAAAGCGGCAGTTGCGCGGCGGTCCTTGATGGTCGCGGTGATGGGATATGCAGTCTGGCGCCGGGTCCGAAGGCGCATATCTTCATGGCCGGCCGTCGTGACGGTGCGTTGGTGTTCTGGATGAATATCTATCAACTGGCCAGACTATAGGGCGTTGCGCGCAGGTGAGAGGCGTATGATTTTGAGTTGGCTGCGAAATTTGTTTCATCCTAAAGATACGGCCGTGGCCAGTTTCGGCCGGACCGATACCGGGCGGGTGCGCGCCAACAATGAGGACAGCTTTGCCATTCTCCCCGACCGCAATATATTCATGGTCGCGGACGGCATGGGGGGGCATAATGCCGGCGAGGTGGCAAGCCGGGTGGCGATCGAAACGCTGATCGACTATTTTTCAAAGACCGCCCTGCAAGCCATGCGGGGCAACCGTGAACAGATTCAGCATTTTCTGATCAATGGCCTGCGTCACGCCAATGACGAGGTGATGCGCCTGGCCGCCGCCGATCCTTCCCGGAAGGGGATGGGGTGTACGCTGGTGGTTGTCTTTGTCGACGGCAAAACCATGCATGCCTGTCATGTCGGGGATGCCCGTTGTTACAGGGCCGACAGCAATCTGTTTGTGCAGGTAACCACCGACCACACCCTGCTCGCCAATACCGAGGCCGCCGACCCCGTAAGCGGGGAAAGGCGAAAGGTCAGCCGGCATGTGGTCACCCGCGCCATCGGCTTCCCGTTTAACGAGGACCCCGAGTATCATGCCGTCAGCCTGGAGGCCGACGACATGATTCTGCTCTGTTCCGACGGACTCTGGTCCATGGTTGACGATGCAAGACTGCATGCGATACTGCTGGAGGCGGAGTCTCCCGAGATGGCAACGGATATAATGGTGCGGGAGGCCAACGCGGCCGGCGGCAAGGATAACATAACCGCCCTGGTTGTCCGCTGCTGAAAAAGAGGGGGCGGCGGCGGGTACGCAACGTGTTCTGCCCGGCCGACTCCCTGCCGCTCAGGTTGACCCGGCGGGGCGGGCGGCGATGGTTTCCGTGAGGCTCTGCCAGTCTACGGTGCTCTGTCGACAGTTGGGACTGGTGAGGAGGACGATATGGGGGATCACCTTGAGGCCATGTTTGCCCAGGGTGCCGTCCGGTGAAAGGTTGTCAGGGTGCAGGTACTTCTGGCAGAGATCGTTTGTGCAGAGACAGCCGATAACCGCGCGCGGACGCAATAATTCAATTTGCCGCAACAGAAAATCCCTGCTTCGCAACATCCCTTCCTGTCGGTGGATTCTGCCGCTGACGACTATTCTCGCATCACGATAACCAAGCTTCATGGCCAATGCCCTTGTCTCGCCCAACTTGCACGGGATATCGCAATCCGCAGGGCACTGCATGCCTTCCTGCTTGTCGATGACGGTAGGACATGCACGCGGGCGCAGGCAGTAGGGAAGGAAAAGCATCCGTTCCGCAAAGGGAACCGCGCGGAATTTGTTGTTGAAATAGTCATTGGCCGCCGCGACCACCCGCCTAGCGTACCGATCCTTGTTCATGGATGGGAAAAAACGCAGCATCGGCCGGTAGAGATAGACAAGAAGAGGCAGGGTAAGGGCGCTGGGGAGAAGTCGCATCAAGGGACCGGATGTTTTGTTGCCTGTCTGATTTCGAGCAAAGATGTAAGCAGAAACCAGCCTTGCCTAGGGGTGAGGAAGGCATTGGCGCCTATTGCCGTGGGCGGCGCGTCCAACCCACCTGACAAAAATTGCGCTTATCCTACTTGATCCGGTTCTCTTTCACAAGTGCCCTTCAAAGGTTTCGATTCCGTTCGTCCGGGCGTGCCTTGGGGCAATGTACAGTGGCCGGTTGGCGCTTTTTACCGTCTGGCTGTCGATCGTCGGGAGGCGGCAGTATCCTAAAAATCCTCGAAATCATCGTTGTCCATGGGGATGATATCCTCAGGCTTTTCCTGCGGCCGAATTTTCGGGGCCGCGACAACGGCTTTAGGCTTGGCGGTCGTAACCGCCGGGCGATGCACCTTGGGGTGGACGGTTAATGCGGGCTTGCGTTGTTTTTCCGGCGCCGGCCCCTGGCCGGGTTGCTCGGTCGCTCTCTTTGCTTCACCGGTGACGAGGGCTACCAAGTCGTTCACCAGGTCGCGCAGGAAGATTGACTGGGCGCCCAGTTGTTCGGAAGCGCTGGCGTTCTCCTCGGAGTTCGCGGCATTTTGCTGGGTTACCTTGTCCATCTCGGTAACCGCCAGGTTGATCTGGCCAACGCCATTTGCCTGTTCCTCGGAGGCGTTGGTGATTTCCGAGATCAGGCCGCCCGCCTTGGCGTTGCTCTCCTTGAGGCTTGCAAAGGCGGCATCGGTTTCCTTGACGAGTTCGGTGCCCTCTTGGACCTTGCTCACCGTGCCTTCGATGAGGCCGGCCGTGTCCTTGGCGGCATCAGCCGCGCGCATCGCCAAGCTCCTTACCTCGTCGGCGACAACGGCAAACCCTGCGCCGGCCTCGCCGGCCCTTGCGGCCTCAACCGCCGCGTTCAGCGCCAGCAGG
>DHYT01000214.1:1346-6042 GCA_002415465.1 Desulfobulbaceae bacterium UBA5123 | reverse complement strand
CCTCTTCGACCGGAGTCGCCGTGGGCTTATGCGGTATTAGCGTCCCTTTCGGGACGTTATCCCCCGCTCTAGGGAAGATTTCCTACGTGTTACTCACCCGGACGCCACGCTACCGGGGACGAATCCCTTTCGCGTTCGACTTGCATGTGTTAAGCACGCCGCCAGCGTTCGTTCTGAGCCAGGATCAAACTCTCCAGTTAATATCTTATCCCTGCTCGTAGCAGAGATATAAACTGCAGAAAATGACTTCGATCAGTGTGACCTGATCAGGCTTCTTGACAAAGCCTTTCTTGGGCCCTTCTTGTTTCACTATTCAGTTTTCAAAGATCGATGCTAATTGCCGACCGCCGACCCGAAGCCAACCGCCGTTTCCTCACTCGGAAGCCGCTATATTTAGCCGATTCCAAACTTGCCGTCAAGTGCTTATTTGTAACTTTTTTCACTCTGCACTTTTGAGCCGGAAGCCGTCGTTTATACCCGTCTTCCGTTGGGCGGTCAAGAACTTTTTTGCAGTTCTTTTTCGCCCCGATCAGGCCGTTGTATATAACGACCTCTCGCCCCCGAGTCAAGAACTTTTTCTTTTATTCTCGACACTTCCGGACCAACCTACTCTACCCGGCTGAGGAGGCGACAAACTACCCGATCACCCGCAACCGGTCAACACCTTTTCTTCGATTTAACGCCTTTTCTTGACCGACCCGGCAAAAGCACCGGAACTCCGCACGGTTCGGCGCACCCCAGCCTGCGCCACCGATGCCGTCATCCCCGGTTGATAGCGGCGGCGGCGCAGGCGGCGCCGAAGCCGTTATCGATATTGACCACCGAAATCCCCGGCGCGCAGCTGTTGAGCATTCCCAGCAAGGCGGCAATGCCGCCAAAGCCGGTGCCATACCCGACACTTGTCGGCACGGCGATGATCGGCTTATCCACCAGCCCGCCGACCACGCTGGGCAGCGCCCCCTCCATGCCGGCGACGACGATGAGAACCGACAGCGATTGCAGCAGTTCGCGGTGGGCAAGCAGCCGGTGGATACCCGCCACCCCGACATCATATATGTGTTCAACCCGGTTGCCGAGACATCTGGCCGTCACCAGCGCCTCCTCGGCAACCGGCATATCCGAGGTGCCGGCGGAGAGTACCCCAACCACCCCCCGTCCACGGGCGGGAACCTCCTCGGGCGCGCAACTGGTGAGCATCCGCGCCTGCTCGTGATAGACCAGGGAAGGCAACTCCCGCCGCACCAGCGCCGCCTTTGCCCCGTCCACCCTGGTCGCCATCACCATCCGGCCATGCACGGCCATCTTGCCGAAAATCGCTCCGATCTGTTCCGCGCTCTTGCCCTCGCCGTATATCACCTCCGGCAGTCCGGTACGCAGGGCGCGATGATGGTCGAGACAGGCAAAGCCAAGCCGTTCGGCTGGCCACCCCTTCAGGATCTCCACCACCTCGGCCACCTCGCGGCTGCCGCGCCGTACCGAGTCTAGCAATTCGGTCAGTTTCCCTTCATCCATTTCCCTTCCCCCTGATCAACGAACCTGCCCCCGATCCCGCTTGCAATCGCCCGACATCTGCAATACTATGCGCCGATGAACCATACCCGTCGCGCCGCCGCAGCCGCCCTGCTCGTTTCCTTCCTGCTGTTGCTCGGCAAATTTACCGCTTACTACCTCACCGATTCAAAGGCGGTTCTTTCCGACGCCCTTGAATCGATCATCAATGTCGCCACCGCCGCCTTCCTGCTCTTCAGCGTCACCATCGGCAACCAACCCGCCGACAGGTGCCACCCCTACGGCCACGGAAAAATCGAATCCTTTTCGGTGGGCCTCGAAGGCGGTCTGATCCTGCTGGCCGGCATCGTCATCCTCATTGAGGCGATCCCCGCCTTTTTCACCCCCGTGGCGCCGCAACGCCTGGACGCCGGCCTGCTCATCCTGGGCATCGCCGGCATCATCAACCTGGCCTTCGGGCTCCATCTCATCCGCCAGGGCGAGAAACACAAATCCGCGGCCCTGAAGGCCGACGGGCACCACCTGCTCACCGACTTCTACACCAGCGGCGGGGTCCTCATCGGCCTGATCGGGGTAAAATACACCGGCTGGCTGTGGCTCGACCCGCTGGCCGCCTGCCTGGTGGCGGTCAACATCCTCTTTCCGGGCGCGAGGCTTCTCCGCCACGCCACCAGAGACCTGATGAACGAGGCGGACCCGGCCCTGCTCAACAAGATCGTCACCGCCCTCAACCGGATCAATTCCTCATCCTGGCACTGCCCGCACCGGCTGCGGGTGATCCGCTCCGGCACATACCACCACATCGACCTGCACATCACCGTCCCCAACTACTGGACGCAGACCCAGGGCCACTGCGTGGAGAAAGAGGTGGCCCGCGCCCTGCTGGAGGCCATGGGCGAGGAGGGCGACGTGATGATTCATCTCGACCCGTGCCGCCCCACCTGCTGCGGCTGCTGCCCCATGGAGCCCTGCCCCATCCGCGGCAGCGGCTTTAACCAAAAACCGCCATGGACCCTCGAAAACCTCGTCGCCCAGTCCCCCAACTGTCCGTCTGGCATCATGGTCGACAAGGGTTAGCCCCGGACGCGCCGCCGCAAACTTGCCAAGCCCTGTCAACCTACCACGTCCCCCCCGTCCGGAAAAGTACAAACAGCCGCTCCGCATGCGACGCCGCCCGGCCTGTTTTGAACTTGCCGCAACCGTCGCCGCATGCTATGTGTCAGATGCAAACAAACACCTTTCTTGGAGTCGACTGACATGGCAACCCCTCCCTTCACCCACCGTCCGCCCCGCTCCTGGCGCAGGATCGAAATCAACGGCCCGGCCGAGATGACCGACAGCATCGCCGGGTTTCTCGCCGAAATCACCGGCAGCGGCGTCGAGATCAGCGCCCCGGCCGTTGACGCCTCGGAACCCGTGACCGTGGAAACGGTAACCGGCTATCTTGCCGACGACGAGGAGCGGGTGGACAAGGAGCTGGCCATCGTCGAGTTTCTCCAGCAATTGGCCGCGCGGTTTCCAGGCGCCGTGGCGCCGAAACTCACCACCAGCCATCTCCAGGAGGAAGACTGGGGACAAAACTGGAAAAAACATTTCAAGCCGATCCGGATCACGCCGCGGATCACCATCAAGCCCTCCTGGGAAGAATACTCCGCCTCGGCCGACGAAATCGTCATCGAGATGGACCCCGGCATGGCCTTCGGCACCGGCCACCATGCCAGCACCCGCCTGGCCCTCCAGTTCATCGACGCCTGCTATGGCGCGGCCGGCCCGCAGCCGCAACGGATTCTGGACGTCGGCACCGGCACCGGCGTTCTCGGCATGGCCTGCGCGATGTTCGGGGCAACCGAGGTGCTGGCCATCGACAACGACCCGGACGCGGTGGCGGCGGCGCATGAAAACATCCAGGTCAACAACCTCACCGACCGGATGATGGCCAGCGACCGCGACCTCACCACCGTTCAGTGTCAATTCGACCTGGTAATCGCCAACATCACCAGCAACATCCTCACCGAACTGGCGGATTTACTTTACGGCTGCATGGCCCCGGCCGGCCATCTGATCCTGGCCGGCATCCTCACCGGCGAACAGGAGCAGGGCATCCTGAAAACCTATGCCGGCATGGGGCTGCAACACCTCGCCACCACCTATCAGGATGAATGGGCCTCGCTCCACTTTGCGAGAGCATAGCCGCGGAGGGGAGAACCATCATGCGCCGCTTCTTTATCGACCCCGCCACGGTAAGCGACGCCACGGCCACCATCACCGGTGACGAGGCGCATCATATCTGCGATGTTTTGCGCCTGAAACCGGGAACCGCCGTCGAGCTTTTTGACGGCAACGGCAACATCCATCAGGCGCGGATCCAACAGATCGGCAAGGGCCGCGTCGATGTCGCCATCCTGGCGACCCACAAGGACTCCGGCTCTGCCAGCCGCCTGGCCATCGGCGTCGCCCTGCTCACCGGCAAGAAGATGGATCTGGTGATCCAGAAGGCCACCGAACTCGGGGTGGACGCGGTGTACCCGTATGTCAGCCGCCACTGCTCGATCAAGGAAAAAAACGCCAACAAGGAAGAACGCTGGCAACGGATCATCATGGAGGCATGCAAGCAGTGCAACCGCCCGACGGCGCCGGAATGCGCGCCGGTGTGCGACTTCAGCGACCTGCTCGCCACCGGCGCAACCTACTCCGACCGCATCATCTTCTGGGAGCAAGAGCGGACCCGCACCCTGCAAGACCTCTTCCCGGCCGCCGCTCCGCCTCGGGGCGCGACACTTGCCCTGTTCGGCCCTGAGGGGGGCTTCAGCAACGATGAGATCAGCCGGGCGGTTGCCGCCGGCTTCGCGCCGACAAGCCTGGGCAGCCGCATCCTCCGGGCCGAAACCGCGGTCATCGGCGGCAGCTCCATTCTGCAGTTCCTTCTCGGCAACCTGCATTCCACCCCCCGCTAGCCGTATCATTAATATAGAACATCAGCGGAGAACCAACACATGCGCGCAGTCATCCAACTGGTCAGAGAGGCGTCGGTCACCGTTAACGGCGAGATCACCGGCAGCATCGGCCGCGGGCTCCTCATCCTGCTCGGGGTTCATCAGGATGACTCCGCCAGGGAGACCGCCTTTCTCGCCGAAAAAAGCGTGAATCTGCGGATCTTTGCCGACGACGAGGGCAAGATGAACCGCTC
>DHYT01000214.1:0-1297 GCA_002415465.1 Desulfobulbaceae bacterium UBA5123 | reverse complement strand
GCCGCAAGGGCCGCCGCCCCTCCTATTCGACGGCCGCCCCCCCCGAGCGGGCCGATCAGCTCTACCAGACCTTCATCGCCGAGTTGCGCCGGCTTGGGGTAACGACGGCAACCGGCCGTTTTCAGGCGATGATGGAGGTTCGCCTGCTGAACGACGGCCCCGTGACCCTGGTGCTGGATTCGCCCTGACCATACCGGCAAACATCCCCGTATAATCCCAGTGCCGGGGCCGGTAGCCGGCATTGCCCAACGTTACTTTTTTCTTGATTTTCCGCGTCATTCCCTGCAAGATTACATACTCGGAACAGCATGCGCCCACGGCAAATGCAATGGCATTCGACAACGCCTGCAACGACCCCAACCGATACGAACCCGAGGCTGCGGAGAGACAGTACGCATGCGCAAACTGTGGACCACCGATCCTGAAACCATCCAACAGGAGATGGAGCTTGTCACCAAGGACAAGTCGCCATTCAGCCTCTTCCAGAGCGGCCAGCCGACCCGCAAGCTGACCGCGCTTGAAATCAGCGAGAAAGACGGCGTCAAGCATATCATCTTCACCAAACTGACGCCGTTTACGGTCAGCGAAGACGTCTGCTACCTCATCTACCACCGCCCCGGGGAGATGATGCGCGGCTTTCATGGCCCGTCGCAACGCGAATCGCAACAGCTGCTGGCCGTCCCGTTTCCAACGGAAATATTCCAGGTCCAGCGCCGCAAGTTCCCCCGCATCGACACCCCCGGCAACTCCCAGGCCTCCATCGCCCTCGACTACGCCCAGCTGCCGAACACCGCCTCGGTTGTCGACATCTGCCTGGAAGGCGCCAAGATGATCGGCAAGCTCTCGCCGCGAATCCGCAAAAACGATGTCATCGGCCCCATCACCTTCACCCTCTACATGCGGGTTGCAACCATGGCCATCGACACCTTCACGGTGCCCAACGCCACCGTCACCCGCGTCCGCGAGCTGGACGAGACCAAACGTGAAATCGGCATCCACTTCAAAATCACAGGAGAAGCGCGCGCAACCCTTGAACACTATATCAAACTGCGCACCATCGAAGACTCGGCACAAAAAAACAAGTAACGCCCAACGACCGCATGCTCCCGCCACCGCCGTCAGCGGCCTCACTCAGCCCGCATCTTCCGGCGGGCCAACCATATCCTCAGGAGATTTCGCACCTTGAAAGTCAGTGTCGTAAAAAACATCCTTGACGCCAACGACCGGATCGCCATCGAGAACCGGCAACGGTTCGACGACAACCATGTCTTCGCCATCAACCTGATGAGTTCGCCGG
>DHYT01000203.1:859-9094 GCA_002415465.1 Desulfobulbaceae bacterium UBA5123 | reverse complement strand
GATGGCCAACTCCGCCTACTTCGGGCACATGAAGCAGATCAATTCGGTGACCGACATCATCGTCCGCCTCGGCATGGAAACGGTCAAGCTCATTGCCATCACCAGCGCCTCGGCCGGGCTGCTCAGAGCCAGCCAGAAGGGATACAACCTCAAAAACGGCGCGCTCTGGCGCCATTCGTACGCCACCGCCGTCTTGGCGTCAACCCTCTGCCGGCACGCCGGGGCCGACGACGAACCATCCATCTACACCGCCGCCCTCCTGCACGATATCGGCAAGGTGGTGCTCAACAAACACCTGCTCAGGGAGATGTGCAACGCCGAGGAACCGGAGCCGGGGATGACCATGGTCGCCTACGAACGGTCGGTTCTGCGCACCGACCACGCCAGGGTCGGCGAGGCGCTGCTCTGCAAGTGGGGGTTGCCAGAATCCATCAGCAAGCCGGTGGGCAGCCACCATCGCCCCGGCAAGGACGAAAACGAGCCTCTCTCCGCCGAGATTGTCCGGCTCGCCAACATCCTCGCCGAGCAGATGGGTTTCCATTCCCTCGACAACACGAACCCGCTCGCGGCGATCCAGGAATTCCTCAACGAGGAGAGAGACTGGCCGTCGGTGCCGAACTTTGTCGACAACCGCGAAAAAATCATCGCCGAGTTCTTTGCGAAATACAATGAAACCGCAACCATCTTCTTTGACTTGAGCGACCAGTAACAACCTGCGGCGTCGTTTTGCCCTATCCGGCAACCGCCGCGCCACGAAAGCAAAAAAGGCCCCCTTCATGCAAGAAAGCAACTATCTTGAGTGCACCAGCGCCCTGATCGAGAAATTCCAGAACCTGCCGCTGCTGGCGAACCTTGATCAACGCTATGTCAAACAGATCCTTTCCCTGAGCAAGCTCAGGAAATATGCGCCTGGCGAGGCGATCACCACCGAAGGGGGTTTTGATTGCTGGATGTACATGCTCATTTCCGGGGAGGTGCAGGTGCTGAAACACGGCAACAAGATCGCGGTCATCGACCGTATCGGCGAGACCTTCGGCGAGATGGCGGTCATCGACGGCGGCAGCCGTTCGGCCACCATCGAGGCGGTCATCGACACGGTCTGCCTCGCCACCGACGTCTCCTTCATGGACCGGCTGCAACAGCCTGACCGCAACGCCTTCTCGGCGGTTTTCTACAGGCTTTTCGCGGAAATCATCGCGCAACGGCTGCGCGACACCAACGAGGAATTATCCAAAACAAAGGAAGAGCTGGCCGTCCTCAGGAGGAAAGAGGGGCGCTGACCCGCTCCCTTCACCACCCCAGCAGATGTTCGGCGGCCTCCCGCACCCGTCGGAACCGCTCCGGATCACCTCCCAGGTCGGGATGATGCTCGCGGGCCAACTGCCGATAGCGGCGCTTGACCTCATCACGCCCCGCATCCGTCCGCAGGCCGAAAACCGCCAAGGCTTGATCCCGCCGCGCATACCCTGCATACAGTGTCCAGAAGCGGTCAAGCATCGCCTCGACGTCACCCCTCTCCACCCCCTGCAGCTGCCCGAGATCGAGATAATAGGCGCGTAACGGGTCAAACACCTCCGGCAGGTTGCCATCCGCCCCGGCCGGCGGCGGCAGAAGGACGATTTTTAGGCAATGGATGGCGATGTCGCCGCTGCGCCGCGCCCGCAACCGGTCGCGCAGGCCATGGAGCAGATGGAACAGCAGAAAATGATGCTGAAACAGCTCCAGCGGGTCATGCCGGTCATGCTCGGCAAAGAGGGGCACCCCGAGCCGCTTGAGGGCCGCAAGCAACTCATGTTCGGCCATCCCCTCGGGGTTCGCCAGAAGCAGCGAATGCAGCAGCGAGTAAAATTTCATTTCCGGCGCTCTTTCCATGGGGGCATCTTATCATGGCCGCGGCCCGCCTTGGATTATTTTCGAGGGCTCGGTCGCCCGGCAGCCCCCTCTTGCGCGCCGGCAGCCAATACTGGCAGCATAATCGTAAAAAATTTCTGTAAGCTCATAACGGCGAGGCAAGTGCCTTCCCCGCCGCCGCAGACGGCCGGCGCCGCCACACCTGTCTGACAGGCGCCATCCCGCTTCGCTTGACAAGCCCGCCGCATATCATTGATACTTTTAGGACAGGCAGGAACAGCCTCCCCCTTGTGAAGCCGGCCCCGCCCCGGCCCCACGCCGCCCGGACCATGGCGCCTGACGCGGCAAACCATCATGCGGAGTGAGCCTCTTGAGTGATCCCCACCCTGTCGACAGGCTGCCGGTCCTCCCCATCAAGAATGCCGTGGTGTACCCGCACGTGGCCATGCCGATCACCGTGGGCCGCGCCCAATCCATAGCGGCGCTTGAATCGGCAATGGCCCGCGCGGATCGAACCCTGCTGGTCCTGGCCCAACGCTCCACTGACACCGAGTCTCCCTCCCCGGCCGACCTCTACGCCGTTGGCACCACCGCCCAGATCAAACTCATCGGCCGCACCGACACCATGCTGCAGATCATCCTGCAGGGAGGCAACCGGGCGCAGGTCATCGATTTCACGCCCAATCCAGATTTCCTGGAGGCGCGCATCAAGCCCTTCCCCCTTCTCCAGGAAGAAAGCGTCGAGGAGGAGGCCCTGCAAAGGGAGGTGCTGGATCTGACCGGCAGGTATTTCGCCCTTGCCCACCCTGAGGTGCATCTCAACTTCCCCTCGGCCATCACCGCCGGCGAGGATATCATGCAGCTCCTCTATCCGCTCGGCCAGCTGCTGCCCCTTGATACCGCAGCCTCCCAGGCCCTGCTCGAGGCAAGCACCCTCACCGACACCCTGCAGCGGATGCGCGACGCCCTGCTCCATGAGATCCAGATCCTGGAACTGCGTCATCGCATCGCCGATCAGGCGCAGGAAAAAATGACCCATGAACAGCGCGATTACGTCCTGCGCCAGCAGATGCGCGCCATCAAGCAGGAACTGGGCGACACCAATCCCAGCGAGGCCGAAACCGAAGAGCTTCGCAAACAGCTCGCCGACGCCGGCTTGCCGGACGAGGCGATGAAGGAGGCGGTCCGGGAGCTGAAACGCCTGGAGCAGATCCCGGTGACCGCCCCCGACTATCAGGTCATCCGGGCTCACCTTGAGCTGATCAGCGAGTTGCCCTGGCAACGGACCACCACCGACAACCTGAACCTCGACAACGCCCGCCACATCCTTGACGACGATCATTACGGCCTGAAAGAGGTCAAGGAGCGGATCATCGAGCAACTGGCGGTGATGCAACTGAACCCGGACGCCAAGGCGCCCATCCTCTGCTTCGTCGGGCCGCCTGGGGTGGGCAAGACCTCCCTCGGCCAATCCATCGCCCGCGCCCTGGAAAGGAGGTTCGAACGCTTCAGCCTGGGCGGCATGCACGACGAGGCCGAACTGCGCGGCCACCGCCGGACCTACATCGGCGCCATGCCGGGCCGCATCATCCAGGCCGTCCGCCGCACCAAGGTAAAGAACCCCCTTCTGATGCTCGACGAGGTCGACAAACTCGGCCATGACTTCCGGGGGGATCCTGCGGCGGCGCTGATGGAAATCCTCGATCCGGCCCAGAACTCCGCCTTTCGGGACAACTACCTGGATCTGCCCTTCGACCTCTCCAAGGTTTTCTTCATCACCACCGCCAACGCCACCGACACGGTGCCGAAGCCGCTGCTCGACCGCATGGAAACCCTGCACCTCTCGGGCTACAGCGGCGAGGAAAAAATGGTCATCGCCCGTCGCTACCTCCTGCCCCGGCAACGTCGAGAAGCCGGCCTCACCCATGAGCAGTTCAAGGTGCCCGACGAAACGATCCTGACCGTCATCCAACGCTACACCCGCGAGGCCGGGGTGCGTGAGCTTGAACGAATGCTTGGCCGACTTGCCCGCAAGGTCGCGGTCCGGTTCGCCGGCGGCGACACCGCGGCGGTGACCGTTACGACAACGGACCTTGCCGAAATGCTCGGGCCGGAACGATTCTTTGCCGAGGAACGCCGCAAGAACCTGCCGCCGGGCGTGGCCACCGGCCTTGCCTGGACGGATGCGGGCGGCGACGTGCTGTACATCGAGGCCATCGCCCTGCCGAGAGGAGAAAAAATGACCCTCACCGGCCATCTCGGCGAGGTCATGAAGGAATCGGCCATGGCCGCCAACAGCTACGTCATCGCCCATCTCAAGGATCTTGGCATCAAGAAGGCCGTTCCCGAGGCGATCCATATCCATGTCCCGGCCGGGGCCATCCCCAAGGACGGACCTTCGGCCGGAGCGCCCATCGCCGCCGCCCTGGCATCGCTCTACGCCAACCTCCCGATCCGCAGCGACACCGCCTTGACCGGCGAGATCACCCTGAGCGGCCTGATCCTGCCGGTGGGCGGCATCAAGGAAAAGGTTCTCGCGGCCCGTCGCGCCGGGATCAAGCGGGTCATCCTCCCCAAGGAAAACAGCAAGGATCTCCAGGAGTTGCCTGAACATGTCCGGGAAGAGATGGAGTTTATCCTCGCCGACCGGATCGAAGACGTCTTGCAGGCGGCCATCATCATGCAGCCGCGACTGCACAAGGAAATGAAATGCTGAACCCGGACGCCGCCGGACACGGCATCAAGAAAACCTTGCTTCTGCCCCTCGCCGTCGTTCTGCTCGGGGTGACCGCTCTCGCCATGGCCAGCCTCTTCATCCTTCAGGAAAGTCATGCCCAGAAACGGATCACGCAAAAACTGGCCGGCGTCCCCAAGCTTATCGATCTCCTGCTCACCGAGGAAACAAGCGTCATCAAGGGCTTATTCCATCACCTGGAGCAATCGCCCCGGATCCAGGAGGCCTTTCTCGCCGGTGACCGTGATCGGCTGCAAGCCCTCACCCAGCCGTTTTTCAAGGAATTTCTCGCCACCTACGACATCACCCACATGTATTTCATCGATGACGCCGGCACCTGCTTTCTCCGGACGCACAAGCCCGACCGCTTCGGCGACGCCATCGACCGCTGGACGTTGCAAACCGCCCGGCAAACAGGAAGGCTGGCATACGGTATCGAGCTTGGCCCGCTGGGCACCCTGACGCTGCGGGTCGTGCAACCATGGCGGGTCAATGGCGAGATCATCGGCTACCTGGAGCTCGGCAAGGAGACCGCCTTTCTCCTGCCCCTGCTCAAGGAGGCGCTGAACGTGGAGCTGATGTTTGCGGTGAACAAGAAATTCCTGAACCGTCAGCAATGGACCGAGGGCCGGCGGATGATGGGGTATGAAGACAACTGGGACGATCTTCCCGACTACGTCCTTACCGCCGCAACCCTTCCCGACACGGCGCCGGCCCTGAGATACTTCCTCCAGCCGGATCAGGCAAAAAAGGCCGGCTCACACATCACCGCGGACATTGCTGAACGCCACTACAAGGGCGGCATGATCCCTTTGGCCGAGAGTTCCGGCCGGATCATCGGCGACATCGTCGTCCTTCTCGATTTCAAAGCCGAACGCACCACCCTGCGGCAGCTCCACATCACCCTGGCCCTTGTCATTCTCGCCGCCGGCGGCATCCTCTTTACCCTTATCTACCGACACCTCTGCCGCCTTGACCAAAAACTCACCCAGGTCTACGACCGCCTCAACGACGAACTACAGGAACGAATCGTCACCGAAAAGGCCCTGGCCAGGGCAAAAATCGCCGCGGAATCCGCCAACCAGGCCAAAAGCCAGTTCCTCGCCAACATGAGCCATGAAATACGCACGCCGATGAACGGCATCATCGGCATGGCCGACCTCGCCCTGACCACCGAACTCAACCCCGAGCAGCGCCACTATCTCTCCATCGTCCACAACTCGGCCACCTCGCTGCTCGGCATCATCAACGACATCCTCGATTTCTCAAAGATCGAGGCCGGGCAGCTCTTCCTTGAGAAAAAGCCTTTCAATCTCCTCGATGTCATCGAAACCACCCTGCAAACCGTGGCGACCCGTGGTCAGGAAAAAGGGCTTGAACTGCTCTACCATCTGCCGGCCGAGGTCCCCACCGAGCTGATCGGCGACGCCATGCGCCTCCGCCAGATCCTTCTCAATCTGGTCGGCAACGCCATCAAGTTCACCAGCGAGGGCTATATCCTGATCTCCGTGGCAACAATCCACGAAGACGTGGACGGAATAACCCTGCACTTCTCGGTCAAGGATACCGGGATCGGCATCCCCAAGAAGAAACAGATCAGCATCTTCAACAGCTTCACCCAGGGCGACGACTCCATTGCCAGGCTCTACGGCGGCACCGGGCTCGGCCTCAGCATCTGCTGCAAACTGGCGGCCATGATGGACGGCGAACTCTGGGTCGACAGCAAACCCGGCCACGGCAGCACCTTTCATGCCTCCGTGCATTTCAAAAGGATGCTGAACCACCGCCCGCAGGCCGATATGCCCCGCCCGTTCCCCGCTGCCGCCTCCATCCTGCTCATCGATGAGCTGGAGACAAGCCGCGAGATCCTGCGGGAGTTCTTCGAATGCCAACATCTGTCCGTGCAGACCGCCACGGACGGTAGGGGTGCTGTCGCGGCGCTACAGTCGATGGCTGGCTCCGACGTGAGTCCCTGCAAGATGATCCTGGCCAACCTGCCCAATCGGAAGAAAGGCCCCCAGCGAATCCTTGAGGACTTGGCAGAATCCCCCTTTAACGGCATTCCGGTCATCGTCCTCAGCGCCGCCGACTCGCTTGACCAGCAACAGCGTTACCCAAACCTCGCCATCCGCTGGGTTTTGCCGAAGCCCGCCCCCCGGAAGGATCTGCTGGCACTCATCAGGGCCGTTCTGGACCCGGAGACGGAGCTGCCGGCCCCTTCCTCCCTGACGGACATCCCCGCCGCCGCCGGCAAGCCGCTCGACGTCCTGCTGGTTGAGGATAACGAGATAAACATCGAACTGGCCCGGATCATCCTGAAGCGCGGCGGACACCGGGTTACCCCCGCCATCAACGGCGTCGAGGCGCTCCGCCTGCTCGGGAAGCACCGCTACGACGTCATCCTGATGGATATCCAGATGCCGGAGATGGACGGCCTGACGGCCAGCAGGATCATCCGGTGTTGTGAAAAAGGCGCCCCATGGACGGATGAAGATTCCGAGCTGATCGGCGCGGCAAGGACAAACCTCGGCGGCACCCACACCCCCATCATCGCCATGACCGCCCATGCCATGTCCGGCGACAGGGAGGAGTGTCTCGCCGCCGGCATGGACCATTACGTCTCGAAGCCGTTCAAGCCCAGCGTCATCCTGGCCGTATTGGATGAGGCCGCCGGCGGCCACGGCAGCACAAGCCTCGCCCCGCCGCCGTTACGAGCCAAGTCGGCAGGCCATCAGCTCCCCCCCGGGATGCCCATCGCCATCTCGCTGGACAAGGTTCGTGAACATATCAGCGACGCCTACAACCTCGAACCGAAAAAAATCCACCACCTCCTTGATACGCTGAAAGGCAACCTGGAAAACCATCTCGCCGCCGCAGAGAAGGCCGCCGCAGCAAATGACCTTGAAACCCTCTGCCTGTCGGTACACAACATCAAGGGCGTTTTGCTCAACTTGGGACTGACGGATTGCGCGGACTATGTCCTCGCCATCGAAAGGGACGCCAAGGGTGAAAAGACCAACACCGACTACGCGAAGATGCTCGCCGTCCTGCGGACCATCTTGCGGCCGCTCCTGTAAAACCGGCCATCCCTCCGGGGTGCGGGGAAGCGCCGCTCCGCGGCAAACCCTAACAACACCCACCCCCGGGCACCCCGCCAACCCGCTCCATCCCATGGCATACTTTTATGTTTTGCTTCAGCAAACGCTAATGCTATGATAGTGACATTCCGTCTTGAGAAAGACTCGCCGTCACACCCTTGACGGCCCCCACGACAACAGATCCCATTCCCGACGACAATGAGGTATGGACATGGACGAATTCAAGAAACGATACTCACGCAACTTTGCCGACCTTGAACGCCAGATGGGAAGGATGATGCGCAACATGTCCTTCCCCCGCATGTTTCCGTTTCAGGCCGGCACCACCTGGTACCCGGCGGCCGATGTCTATGAAACCGATGACGCCATTCTCGTCTACGTCGACGTGGCCGGCATCGACCGCACCAAAATGACGGTTACCGCCGAGCCCACCAGCGTCATCATCGCCGGCGAGCGGCTGTTTTCGGCCGAGCATAACATCTGCCGCATCCACCAGCTTGAAATCGAACACGGCTTTTTCGAACGAACCCTGCCGCTGCCGGTGCCGGTGGA
>DHYT01000203.1:468-754 GCA_002415465.1 Desulfobulbaceae bacterium UBA5123 | reverse complement strand
ACGCACCGGCGGACCCCCCCCGCCGCCCACCCGTCAACCCCGCCGAACTGGATGTTCCCGATGAGCTTGCCGTCCTGCCGTTGCACGGCTTTGTTTTCTTCCCCGGCATGGGCTTCCCGCTGCAGATTTCCCATGCCACCTCCACCAAGCTCATCGACGATGCCGTCCTGCATAACCGCATGGTGGCGGTGGTTACCCACAAGAAAAACGAAGACGAGGTGGAGGTCAAAAAGAACGGCGGCTACCAGACCGAACACCTGTACCGGATCGGCGTGGTCGGCTATAA
>DHYT01000203.1:0-318 GCA_002415465.1 Desulfobulbaceae bacterium UBA5123 | reverse complement strand
GCCCTGCTCCTCAACCTGCGCAACCAGTTCAAACGGCTTGTGGAGCTCACCCAGCTGCCGCCGGAGCTGTACATGACGGTGATGTCGCTGACCAATTCCTTCCATATCGCCTTCCTGATCGTTTCACAGCTCAACCTTTCCATGGAAACGGAACAGGAAATCCTTGAAATCGCGGAAAGCAAGCAACTGTTGCACCGCACGGTCCGCGAGCTCAACAAACGGCTCGAAACCGTCGAGATGAGCGAGCAGATCCAGAAAAACGTCAAGGAAGACATCGACAGCAAACAGCGGGAATTCTTCCTCCGCCAGCAGATGAAG
>DHYT01000188.1 GCA_002415465.1 Desulfobulbaceae bacterium UBA5123 | reverse complement strand
ATCCTCACCGACAGCGGCGGCTTTCAGATCTTCAGCCTCCGCGATCTGGCCAAGATCACCGAGGAGGGGGCGGCCTTCAAGTCGCACCACGACGGCGCCAATCTCTTCTTGAGCCCCGAGGACGCGGTGGCGGTGCAGGAGGCGCTGGGGTCGGATATCATGATGTGCCTGGACACCTGCATCCCCCATCCCGCCACCCGGGCCGAAACCGTTGCCGGCACCGAGTTGACCTACCGCTGGGCCAAGCGGAGCCGGGCGGCGCAGAGGCAAACCGGGCAGATGCTCTTCGGCATCGCCCAGGGGGGGATGTACCCGGATCTGCGGGCGCGGGCGATCGAGCAGCTGGTGGAGATCGGCTTTGACGGCTACGCCATCGGCGGCCTGAGCGTCGGCGAGCCCAACGAGAAGATGTATGAGATCACCGAGCAGTTGACGCCGCTGATGCCCCAGGAGTATCCCATCTATCTGATGGGGGTGGGCACGCCGGAGGACTTGGTGGAGGGGGTCTATCGCGGCGTGGACATGTTCGATTGCGTGATGCCCACCAGAAACGCCCGCAATGGAATGCTCTTTACATCCACGGGCCGCGTTGTTATAAAGAATGCCATGTACACGCGGGATCCGCGGCCGGTTGATGAGGCCTGCGACTGCTACACCTGCAGGAATTTTTCCCGCGCCTACCTGCGGCATCTGTACATGACCAAGGAGATCCTTTCCTCGCAGCTCAACACCATCCACAATCTGCATTACTATGTCGGTTTGATGGCGAAGATGCGGGCGGCCATCGAGGAAGATCGGTTTGTCGCGTTCAGAAAGGAATTTTACGAGCAGCGTTGCCAGCAGTAACCTGCTTTACCGTTAACGGAATTTTTGGAGGTTGTTTCCATGATCGACGTAGCTTACGCCGCCGACGCCGCGGCCGGCGCCCCGCCGCAGGGCGGCATCCTGTCCCTGTTGCCGCTGGCCCTGATCTTTATCGTTTTCTATTTCCTGCTCATCCGCCCCCAGCAGAAGAAGGCCAAGGATCACGCGCAGTTTCTCGGCGCGCTTGAAAAGGGGCAGCTGGTGGTCACCTCGGGCGGTATCCAGGGCCGGGTCACCGGCCTCACCGACAAGGTGGTGACCCTGGAGGTGGCCGACAACGTGCGGATCAAGGTTTCCCGGCCCTATATCATGGGCGCGGTGGTGACCAGCGGCACCGAGAAAAGCGCCGGCCCCTCCTGCACCATCGGCGGCGGATGAGGCAAGTAACACGCTTCATCGGGCATGAAGCAAGGTTTGTCTTACAACGTTTTGCCATGACATGCGGCCCTTGGGGATACCCCAGGGGCCGTTTTTTGTGGCGGGGATTGGGGAAGGTTGATGATCTCGCAAACAATTCTGGCACCTGGCGCACCGCTGCGGAAAACCCTGATTCTCTTCAAGACGGTGTTGCCGATGCTGTGTGGCATGCTGCTCTTGATCAACCTGCTGAACCCGTTGCTGGAGAGTCACTACGCGGAGTGGTTCACCGGCCATTATCTGCACGATACCGTGATCGGGGCGCTGGCGGGCAGCATCTCCTTCGGCATCCCCGTCACCTCGTATATTGTCGGCGGCGAACTGCTCGACAAGGGGGTCAGCCTGATGGCGGTCACCGCCTTTATCCTCACCTGGACCACGGTGGGGGTGGCGATGCTGCCGCTTGAGGCTGCATTCCTTGGGAAACGCTTTGCCCTGCTCCGAAACCTCTTGAATTTTATCTTCGCCCTCCTGCTGGCAGTGCTGACCGTCGCAACCCTGGGGGCCTGGCAATGAACGGGACTCCGGCGCCAGCGGGCGAAGAGACGGCGCGGCAACGGGTCAGCGGGCCGCTCCGGTTCCTGTTGTGCATGGTGTTTGTCTACGCGCTGGTGGGGGTGGTGCGGCCGGAGTTGGCCTTGACCGCCTTGCATGGCTTCCGCGCCATGCTTGGGCGTGTACTGCCGATCTTGGGGCTGGTTTTTGTCGCGCTGCTGGCGGTCAACATGCTCGGCCCCGAGCGGATCAAAAAGCGGCTGGGCAGGGAGTCGGGCTGGCGGGGGTGGTTGTTCGCGGCGCTGGCCGGCATCTTTATCTCCGGCCCGCCCTATATGCTGTACCCCATGCTCGGCGAACTCAGGCGGCAGGGCATTCGCGATGCCTTTCTCGGGATCATCCTCTACAACCGGAACGTCAAAATCCCTTTTGTGCCGGTGATGGTCTACTACTTCGGCGTCCCATATACCGTGATTCTTTCCACCTATATCCTGCTCTTCGCCTTCCTCAACGGGCTGCTGCTCGAGGTGCTGGTGGCGCGGCTCGGTTTTACCCCTTCACCGGGAAGGTGATCCGGAAGGAGAGCGCCTCGTTGTCGGGCTGTCTTTCCAGCATCAGGCTGCCGCCCTGGCTTTCGACCAGTTGCCGGCAGCGGTACAGTTCCTTGAGCGCGCCGGTCGCCTCTAGCTTGGCATCGTTGTCGGTTGCGAAGCGTTTGATGTCGGCGCCGGTCAGATCCCCGCCGCAATCGGTAAAACTGATCCGGAAAAATCGTTTCCCGGTTTCGCTGAAGCTGTCGCTGCCCACCGTCAGCCGTTTTTCGGTGTCGCGGCCGCCGTATTTGCGGTTCAGGGCGTGACGGCGGAGGTTGAAGATGTTGATCAGCACCTGCTGCATGATCTGGGCGTGGACGGGAACACCCTGCGGCCGGGCATTGAGTTCCAGGCCAAGCTGGATGCCTTCTGTTTTCAGATGGTGTTTGATCAACATGATCGCATCATCCAGCACCGTGGAGAGGGGCAGGTACTCGCCGCCGACATGCTCCCGCTGGCCGTAGAAGATGAGTTTGTGGACTATCTCGGCGATGCGTTCGCCGCCGTCGATGATGCTGGCGAGGAGCGCCTGGTCTTCCTCGCTGCCGGGGCGGGGCGGGCTGTTGTCGGTCAGGAGTTGCGCATAGTTGATGATGCCGTTGCTGAGATCGCTGATCTCGTGGGCCACGCCGGCGGACAGCTCGCTGATCACGGTCTGGCATTGCTGGCCGACCCCGGCGGACAGGGCGCGGTCGGGGGCTGCCTTGCCGATGCAGGCAAACTCCTGGATGACGCCGTCCTTGTCGCGGATCGCGGCGATCTTGCCGCGCAGCCGCTTGTGTTCGGCGTCGCCCCGGAGGATGAATTCGACGTCGGCATTGGCTTCCGCAAGGGTTACGAGAAGTCCTTCCCCGTCCATTTCCGTGGCGTCCGGATGTGACTCCGGCTGCAGGAGGCTCAGCCAGTGGCGGCCGATAATCCCCTCGGCCGGGCGCGCGGCCAGCTGTGAAAAGATTTCGTTGGCGGCAAGGACATAGCCCTTGGTCGAGAGGGAGAGGAGCGGCGAGTCCAGCGCGGAGAGAAGGGATTGGGTCCGGTCCCGTTCCCGGTTGCGCTGCTGTTCCTCCTCGAAGATATGGAGGGCCAGGCCCATGGCGCCGGCAAGCCCGGACAGCAGTTCAATTTCCTTGTCGGCAAAGGTGTCTGGGTTCAACGTGTAGAGACAGAGGACGCCGTACACCTTCCGTCGCCATTGCAGGGGAAGCGCGGCACAGCCCACGTAACCGGTGGTGAGGATGGTACCCTGCAGCATCACCTGCGGGATGCCGGCGAGCAGGTCGGTGGCGATGGCCGGTTTGCCCGTGGCGGCGGCGCGCAGGGCCGGGTTGTTCTGGGTTCCGAGTTCCTCGCCGGCAGCGAGGACGACCGACAGGCATTTCTCGCAGGCGTCCTCGTTCATCGAGGGCGAGCCGAGCACCGTGAAGGGGGCGATGGCAAGACCGTCCGGTTCCGGGGCGCCGACCCAGATCAGACAGTAATCCTCGTTGAAGAGAAGGGCTCGGCTCACCGCCTGAAAGAGCGATTCGCGGGACAGTGCCTGCCGGCAGGCGATGCCGGCGCGGTGGATGGCGTAGAGGATGCGGTTCTGGCGGCCCTGTTCCTGGTTCCCCTGCTGCCTGAGGGCCAGCAGATCCTGAAAGGCGGCGGCAAGTTCCGTGACCTCGTTGGCGCTTCCCGGCGAATTGATGGCGAGGTCCAACCGTTTCCCATCGTGGATCTGGCGGACCTGGTCGGCAAGCTCGATGAGCGGGGTGGCCAGACGGCGGTGCCCCAGGAAGAGCAGGTTGACGATCAGAAACACCGTCAGGGCGAGGATGCCGATCACCAGGCTCTGGAAGGTGATCACCCGCCGTTTGGCGTGATTGACCAGCAGCCGGTCGAAAAGCATCAGCCGGTTGCCGAGTTGGCGGGTTTCGCGGTTCAGCTGCGGGACGACCTCAGCGGTCAATTCCGGGTCGCCGCCCTTGTAGAGCAGGAGGATGATGCCTGGCAGATCAACCTGGTTGACAAAGGAGAGCTTGTATTCATCCGGGATATGGGCGTCCTTGACCATCCGGTTGATGTTGGCGTGCAAGGCCTCCACCTCCGGCACGATGGCGGGAAGCTGCCGGTAGCGCTGTTCGATGAGGGTGGTGGTGATCTGTTCGCGAATGGTGGCGAACTGGAACAGCAGTTTCTCGCTCTGTTGAATGATCTGGTCGTGGCGGGAAAGCAGCTGATACTGCCGGAAGCCAAGGGTCAGCAGTGCGGTGAGGAGCAGCACCATGAAGATGGTGGCGCCAAAGGTGACCTTGCGCAAGGGGTGCGCCATAAGAGCCTCCAAGCCCGGATGGTAAGGCGGTCGGTTTTGTTGACTTGATTGGCCGGGTTTTGCCATTTGTTGCTGAAAAAGGATATGCAAGATGCATACCCGCACCACCGGCAGGGAGAGGCATCTTGCAATGGCAACCCTTTAATCGGTCAGGGCCGAGCTGCTTGCGATGATATTGATTTCGGTTGCGTCGATGGTTTCCTCAACCAGCAGGATTTCCGCCATCCGGTCGAGCATTTTTCTTTTGCCTTCCAGGATGATCATCGCTTCCTGGTAGCAGTTTTCGATGAGTTGATTGATCTCCATGTCGATGGCGCGCGCGGTTTCCTCGCTGTAAATGCGCTGGGTGCCGCTGTTGCCGAGAAAGCCCTCGTCGCTGGCGATATAGGCCCTGGGCCCCAGCGCATCGCTCATCCCCCATTCGCAGATCATCTTGGTGGCGATATCGGTGGCCATCTGCAGGTCGTTGCTGGCGCCGGTGGTGAACTGGTTGAACACCAGCTCCTCGGCGGTGCGTCCGCCCAGAAGGATCTTGATCCGGTTTGACAGGTATTCCTTGGAATAGGCGTGGCGGTCGTCGATGGCGGTCTGCTGGGTCATGCCCATGGCCCGGCCGCGCGGCACGATGGTGATCTTGTTCACCGGGTCCGACTCTGAAAGGGTCAGGGCGATGATGGCGTGACCAGCCTCGTGGTAGGCGGTGAAGCGGCGTTCCTTGTCGCTGATCACCATTCCCTTGCGTTCCGTCCCCATGAGTATTTTGTCCTTGGCGTCTTCGAGATCGTCAAGGTCGATGGCGGTCTTTTTCTTGCGGGCCGCGAGAAGTGCGGCTTCGTTGATCAGGTTGGCGAGCTCGGCGCCGGTAAAGCCGGGGGTGGAGTTGGCGATTTGGGCCAGATCGATGTTTTCGGCCATGCTTACCTTGTTGGTGTAGATCTCAAGGATTCGCTGCCGTCCCTTGACGTCCGGCGGCATGATGGTGATCTGGCGGTCGAAGCGGCCCGGCCG
>DHYT01000092.1 GCA_002415465.1 Desulfobulbaceae bacterium UBA5123 | reverse complement strand
TCGCTCACCGGGCTGCCGCAGCCGTAGGACTTCTTCTTCACCTCGGCCGGGATGTAATCGGCCGCCGCCTGCGCCGGCGCAAAGGGGTTGGCGATCTCCGCGTTGGCGCTCACCGCCGCCGCCCCATAGAACTCCCGCACCGCGCTGTGGCCCCGGTCATCGGCCAGGGAGATCACGCAGTTGCAGTGGGTGAGNNGCCGGTCGGGATAGCGGCGGGCCTGCTCGCCGATCAGCCAGAGCGCGAGGCCGTTGTAGAGTTCGAGATAGGGGTCGTGGCCGACAAACTCGCCGCCGGCCAGGTAGCTGTGGTCGATATCGCCGCCGCCGACGAGAAAGGCCAGGGGGTTCTCGCGCGAAAAGGGGGCGTCGATGAGCGAGGCGGCCCGGATTTTCTCCAACACCGGGCTTTGCCGCCACACCGCCTCCAGGCCCGCGGCCAACGGGCCGCAGTTCAACGCCTCGATCCCGACCAGGGCGGGCGACGGGTAGACCATCCCGTCCGGCCCCACCGCCAGCGACTCCCAGGCGGTGTTGCTCAGGTCGAACCGGGTGCCGGGGGTGCCGAACACCTGCCCGCGCAGGGTTTCCACGTTATCGATGAGCACCCCGCGCGCCTCGGCCGCCTGTTGCGCCGCCACGAGATGGGGCAGGATCCGCGTCGGGGCCACGAACTGCGCGTGGCTGCCCTTGCCCCGGACAAAATGCCAGAGAAGATGGATATTGCCCACCCCGTGCTCGCCGGCGAACGCCACCAGGGCCGGCAGCTCCTCGACGTTGCCGGCATGCACCGCCACCGACAGGGTGGCCGCCAACCCGGCCGCCCGCAAGGCGTCCAGATTGGCGAGCAGGCGGGCATGGGTGCCGCGCCCGCGCAGATATTCGTGGCTTTCCGCAAGGCCGTCCACGCTGATCTGCAGGTGCAGCCGGTCGGCGGGCAGGGCGGCGAGAAGAGCAAGATGCTCGCGCAGGAGCATGCCGTTGGTCAACACCACCGCATGCACCGCTTCGTCGGCCAGCAACCGGCCGAGCATGGCGACAAAATCCGGATAGAGAAAGGGTTCGCCGCCGGTGAAATAAAAAAGGGTGCACCCCAGGGCGCGCGCTTCGGCCAGCCCCTTGTGCAGGTCGGCTGCGGGCAAGGTCCGGGTTGCCGCCGGCGAGGCCGCAAACAGGCAATGCCGGCAGGCCAGGTTGCAGTTGTCGGTGAGATGAAACCAGCATTCCTTCAGGCCGACAAGCTGCAAACTCGCCCCCCGCCCAGGATACGGTGCGGCCGGCGCACTGTCCAACTGCCCCAGCAGCCGCTCCCGGGCAAGCGTATCGGCGCCCGTGTCTCCCGCCTGCAACTGCTGCAGAAGAAGATCGGTCGCCGCATCCGGAACCAGCCAGTCGGGCCTTGCCGGTTGCACATAAACGGGCAGCCCGGCACCTTCCAGCCGTTGCCATGTATGGATGAAATGCATCGTCGTTGTATCCGGTTCCACGAGAGTCTTGCGCGGCGGATGCCGCACCCGATGAAAACACCGGCATGGCCGGTGCATCAGCAAACGATTAAATAAATCCGGCGCGGCCGACAAAGTCAAGGAGATTGCTCGCCGCCCTTCCGCCCCAGACATGGGTCAGGGCCGTTTCCCGGCCTCCCCCCGACCTTGCATTCCCGCCCGTCTCGGGGTATTCTCATGCCATCGGCAAACCGTGTCGATCTTCTCAAACAACTGCCCGCGAGGCCGACAATCGCGATGGATCGCCAACTCTTACGCCAAAACATCCTCGCCGCCCGCGACGCCCTGCCGGAACCGGAACAAACGGCCAAGAGCCGGGCCATCGCCGCCCACCTCTGGCGGATCGCCGCCTTTGCCGACTGCCGCGCCCCATTCATCTACGTACATTTTCGCAGCGAGGTGGCAACCACCGAGCTGATCCGCCAATGCCTTGCCGACCGCAAGGAGGTATGCGTGCCGTTGACCATCACCGGCGCGAAACGGCTCGACCCCTACCTGCTCACCGACCCTGAAAAACAACTCACCCGCGGCTACTGCGGCATTCCCGAGCCTGATCCGACGAAGGCGACCCTCTTTAACGCCCGGCGCATCGATGTCGTCATCCTGCCGGGATCGGTCTTTGACGCCAAGGGCGGCCGCCTGGGCTACGGCGGCGGCTATTACGACCGTTTTCTCGCCGAACAGGCCCCGCAGGCGCTGCGGATCGGCCTCGCCTACGAGCTGCAACTGGTTGCGGCGGTGCCGACGCTGCCCCACGACCAGCGACTCGATTATCTGGTCACCGAGGACCGGATCATCCACGTCACATAATTTCCCCCTGTCCGGAGGGCCACATGCCGCGCAAAACCGCCATCTTCAAAGACCCGCTGTTCCTGGAACATGACCCCGGCTACGGCCATCCCGAATCGCCGGCCCGTTTGCAGACGATCTACGAGATGCTCGCCCGGCCCGAGCAGCAGGACCGCTACCTGTTGCCGACCTGCCGGCCGGCCGACGACGCCACCCTCGCCCTGAACCACACCAGGCCCCATATCGCCAGGGTCGCGGCCACCGACGGCAAAACCTTCGCCACCCTCGATCCCGACACCCACACCTCGCCGAAATCCCACGCCGCGGCCAAGCTGGCGACCGGAGCGGTGGTGGAGGCGGTCAGGATGGTGACCGCCGGCGAGGCGGACAACGGTTTCGCGCTGGTGCGGCCGCCGGGCCACCATGCCGAGAGCGACCACACCAGCGGATTCTGCCTCTTCAACAACATCGCCATCGCTGCCCGCTACGCCCTCAAGCACCTGGGCCTTACCCGCATCCTCATCGTCGACTGGGACCTGCACCACGGCAACGGCACCCAGCATTCCTTCTACGATACCGACCAGGTTCTCTACTTCTCCACCCACCAGTATCCCTACTTCCCAGGCACCGGCGCGCGGTCGGAAACCGGCGTCGGCGAAGGGGAAGGCTACACCATCAACGTCCCGCTCCCCGGCGGCCAGGACGACCTGGCCTATGCCCGGATCTTCAACGAACTGCTGGCGCCGGTGGCCCGGGCCTACAAGCCGGAACTGATTCTCGTTTCCGCAGGCTTCGACATCGGTTATGGCGACCCGCTGGGCTTGATGTCGGTCAGCAGCGACGGCTTTGCCTACCTTGCCGGCGTGCTGCAGGGGCTGGCCGACGAACTCTGCCAGGGCCGGCTGGTGCTGGCCCTGGAGGGCGGCTATGATCTGGAAGGATTGCGCGCCGGCACGGCTGCGGTGCTTCGCGAGCTGCGCGACGGCGATGGGCTTCCCGCAAAAAAACGAAAGGCCCTGGGCAAGGCCTCCCCGGTGTTGATTGCGCTGGAACAGGCGATCGCCACCGCAAAAAAATACTGGCCCGTCTAGACGAAGCACAACCGATTGTGTTAATGATAAATTTTATCCTCCCAATCTGTTGCGGTTGGGCCGCCATCCGCAACGGCCGGAGACCGCATGCCTCCAGGGCAAACGAAAAATCCTTATGGGGATTCCAGATGTATGGGGTAGTATGAAATAACTTTCGATCTCCGGGCGGTCGGCAAACCGGGGCATTGCCGAGACCGCGCCGGTCCATGTCGAGTTACTCCTCGTGACGCACAGCCGTTGCCTTTTGTGATGAACGGCCCTTGTCCTTCAACCAAGCAATAACGACCACATGAAACCCAATAAACCAGCCAAAATCCTTATTACCGACGACGACAGCCTGGTTCGAGACGCAGTGGCCAAGATCCTCGAGATGTTCGGCCACCAGGTTACCCCCACCGGCAGCGGCGAAGAGGCCATCGCGGCCCTGAACGACGAGTTCGACCTGATCATCCTCGACATCAACATGCCGGGCATGGACGGTTTCGACACCATCAAGGCGATCAACGAACGCGGATACGACATCCCGGTGCTCTTTCTCACCGGCGCCGGCAGCATGGAATACGCCATCAAGGCGATCAACCTTGGCGCTTACGACTTTATCCAGAAGCCCATCGAGGACATCGACCTCTTCAACGTCAAGATCAACCGGGCCATCGAAAAGCGGATGTTCATCCTCAGGGAAAAGGCCTACACCGAAAACCTCGAGGAAGAGGTGGCGGACAAGACCAGGGAGCTGGCGGAAAAGAACAAACTCCTGCAACAGTACAGCCATCACCTCGAGGTGGCGTCGGTCAACACCATCATCACCCTGCAGACGGCCCTGGAAGAGAAAGATCAGTACACCGCCGGCCACACCAACCGGGTTACCCACTACGCCATGCTCATCGGCCGCTCCCTCGGCCTATCGCAGGAAGATCTGGCGGTCCTCGACCGTGCCTGCCAGCTGCACGATGTCGGCAAGCTGGTCATCGACGTCA
>DHYT01000018.1 GCA_002415465.1 Desulfobulbaceae bacterium UBA5123 | reverse complement strand
CCTCTTCCGGCCGCAGGTTGCGCTCAAGAAGCAGGCGCAGATAGAGCGAGGTGATGGTATAGGTCTTGCCGGTGCCGGCGCTGGCCTCGATGAGATGCACCCCGGCGAGTTTGCGCGGGGTTGTCCGGGGATCGAGCGGGATCATGGGTGGTTGCCGATCGCTCATCAATCCACCTCCCCGCCCGGTTCGAGGTTCTTGTCACGCAGGATAAGCGGCCGCGAGAGCAACTCCGCCACCGCGATAAAATCAGGGCCGCGCATGGGATCACCCTCGCCGAACGCGGCCCGCAGCCACGGGTCGGCCATCTCCGGCTCGGAGTAAAAATCACCCTGCCGCCAGGCGACATACGCCGCCCGCAATGCCTCGGGCTCCTCGGCAGAGTTCCTCCCGCCCCACCTTTTCTCCGCGTATTTCAGCGACGCCTTGGGCAACAGCGGCAGCGGCCGCTCCTGCCCGCGCCGATACCATTGCGCGAGTTTTTTAAGTTCGCCGATGGCGTCATCAACCTCCCCGTAGCCCACCTCCTTGTCGTTAAAAACAAACCAGGTCTGCCGGCTGGGGGCGTCGGCCACCGCGTTGAGGAGGAGATGGGAAAGCCAGTGGCGCATGATGTCGGCGAGCTTTTTGGAACCAGACTTGGTCGGCCGATAGAGATACTGGCCGGAAGGATAGACGGCAAGCGCACCGACCAGGCGCAAATCGCCAAGATCGAGATCCACCGGCACCTGCCTGGCCCGGCTCTCGTCCCCGCGCATGGCGCGCAACCGCTCGCAAAACGCGCCGGCCTCGTCCACAAGCGAGGCGAAATCCAAATCGCCGTAGCTCCCGGTCGGGATATCGCCCAGGGCCCGATGCACCCGGCCTAAATCATCCGGCGCCTCCCCGGCCAGCAGTTGGGCGATCAGTTGCTCGCGCAGTTTGTAGCGCTCAAGGCTGTTGAGGCTGAACGGCTCCCGGTCGCTGAGCTCCTCGTCGTATTCGCTCAGCTGCAGGTTGAAGCGGGACAGCAACAGCGCCCGGGCCGGATTGGCAAAAAAGGAGATGAACTCGTCAACGGCAACCTCCCGCCCCTGCTGGTCAACGGAGAGGGTCATGTCGCCGAACACGCCGGGCCACGGCGCGGCATCCGGGGTGGCCGAGGCAAGCCGGTGACTGACCCGCGAATAGGAGAACAACCTCTCGCGGCCCGCAAAATAGTCGCCGCTGAACGGCTGCAGGGGATGCTCGGTGACCAGGTTGTCGACCGCGCCGCCATGGGTGAAGGCAAAGCCGCGCTCGATCACCTCAAGCAGCCGCCCCACCACCACCGACGGCGGCTTTTTCGAGTTGTCGCGGATCGATTGCCCCACATAACTCAGGTAAAAACAACCTCGGGCCGAAAGCAGCGCCTCCAGAAAAAGGTAGCGATCGTCGTCCCGGCGGCAGCGGTCGCCGAGCCGGAAATCATCGTCCATCAAATCAAAGCCGGTGGGCCGGTCAACCCTCGGGAAGACCCCGTCATCCATGCCGAGCAGGCAGATCACCTTGAAGGGGATGCTGCGCATGGGCACCATCTGGCAGAAGGTCACCCGGCCGCTCAGAAAACGGCCTTCCCGGCTGCGGCCGGCAAACCGCGAGGCGAGGTAGGCCGACACCGCCTCAACCGCCACCGGCTGTTCATAATCACCGGCCGCGCCGCCCTGGGCCAGTTGATGAAAGCCATCGCGGAGCAATTGCAGATCGCCGGCAAGATCGTCGTCCACGGCGAGAAAACGCTCGCCCAGGGCCAGCAGCTCATCGCGCCAGAGCGCCAGCGGCCTGGGTACGGCAAACCCTGTCAGCACGTCAAAAACCACCTGCAAAAACGATTCGAGCCGCCCCAGCAGCCCGGCCGTGGTGCCCTCAATCTCATCATAGGGGAGGATGTCGGCAAAGAAACGGTGGTTGCCGCCGGGCAGCGCATAGCCCAGCAGCAAACGGTCGAGGCCGGAAAGCCAGGTCCCCTGCGGATCGGTGCCAAGCCCAAGCGCACCTCGATGGTCGCGGTCGATCCCCCAGTGCACATTGATCTCACGCAACCATCTACGGACGAGCGGCAGATCGTCCTCGCCGATCCCGAACCGCCTCCGCACCGGTTCACTTTCAAGAAGCGGCAAGACCTGCCCCACCGTCAACCGGCTGCCGACCAGCCGCAGCAGTTCGAGGAAGGGGCGGATCACCGGGCTGGTCTCGCTCTCGCCGCGGTCGGCAATGGCAAAGGGAATCCGTAGCGACTCGTCCTCGGGGATGGCGAAGACCGCCTCCACGTAAGGGGCGTAACGGCCAATATCGGCGGCCATCACCAGAATGTCGCGGGGCGCCAGCGCAGGATCGCGGTCGAACATGGCCAGCAGCTGGTCGTGCAAAATCTCCACCTCCCGCATGGGGCTGTGGGCGGCATGGACCACCATGGAGCGGTCATCTTCGCTCACCAACACCCGATCATCCCGGCTCCGGTCGAAGCTGTGCAGGATATCGTCCTGCAGCCGGGCCAAAAGGCTCGTGCCCGCAGGCGGGGCAAAACAGCTCTCGCCATGGCAGTCGTAGCTGTAGATCAGCCGCTGAAAATCCTGGCCCAGCTTGCCGAGCGAGGTGAGCAGTTCGTTGCCCACCTCGTAATAGAGGCTCGAGACGTCGGGGATTTTCTCCACATGGCGGAGCGAGATGCGGGCGTGGTCGCGGGGGCTGATCTGGTCGAGCCAGTTGGCCTGACAGGGGTTGAGGAGAAAGATGTGGATATCGATGTAATCGGCCAGGCGGGCAAAGACATCGAAGTAGGCGAGCGGCAGGGCCGGAATCCCGAACAGGGAGAGCCTTGCCGGCAGGCCCGCCCGCTCGATGAACTCCGGACCGATCTCGGCAAAGAGCTCAAAGAGGAGGTTGCCGCGATGCCGGTTACCGTGCCGCGCGCAGAGCGACCGCCAAAGAACGGCCTGCCAGTGCTCGCCCTCGCCCGCCTCCCAGCCCTGCAGCCAGTCGGGGCGATAGATCAGGTACTGGTCGAAGGTGTCGGCGATGCGGGCGGCGAGCTGATAGGGCCGCAGGGGCTGGCAATCCACGGCAAGATAATTGGCCAGGGGCGCAAAGGCGGGCTCTTCGGCCAAGGCCGGCAACCGCTCCAAAACCGACCAGAGCAGGCCGTCGCCCTCGAAAGGAGACAGGCTCTCGGCGGGTTGGGACAACTTCTCGAAAAGCCGCCAGACAAAGGTGGCCGGAAACGGGCAGGCCAGATTGGCGCAGATCCCCTGTCGTTGGGCCAGTTCCAGGGCCAGCCAGCGGGCCATGCCCCGGCTCTGGACGATCACCGTTTCCGGCGCGAAGACCGGCAGCGGCTGGGCGACGGTGAGCGCCGCCAGCGCATCGGCGAGCAACTCCAGACGATTGCCGCTGTGCAGGGTAAGAGGCATGCTAAAAATGACTACGGTGAAGATTTACAAACTGACCAAAAAGAGAGAAAAGAACATTGCGAGATAAAAACTTGAAGATGCCTTTATGCCTCAAGCTTTACGTTTCCCATTCTTTTTCCTCAAATTTTCTGCAACCACCGCTCTGACAGTATTAATTTCGTCAAACTCGGTGAAATTTTTTTCAAGCATACAAAGGGACTTGCCGCTACCCATCACAAAAGGGCGTAAACAAATCGCGCCAGGGCCAAGATCGACCTTGATGAGGGCCTGAAAGAACGGGATATATAATTGCCAATATTGAACGGATTCAATCAGTACCGAGATCGGCGTCATGACGCCACAGGCCAATATACCTGACGACCACGTCGGAATAACCTCAAATTCACGCATATCATCCGCATCGTCGGAGAAAAGACAACGGGCCAAGGGCTTCTCCCTGGCATCAAGGTTTACGCCTTCCAGAAATTTGTGTTCAGAAGCATGCGCTCGCCATAGGACCGAGAGAAAAAAAAGAGTGAGCTTCTTGTAATCGTATTCTCCGAAATCCAATCCTTGGGGTGTTGCAGCAGGCTGCCGGCGCAAAACACTTGCCGCATAGTCATCCCATTCGGCAAAACGGGCTTCGCAAATCTTGCATACGAACGAACCATAGATTCCGGTTGGTGAACGCTGCTCCCATTCTCCTTCAATTGAGGATGCAATTCGCATCCTTCGGCTGTCCATTGGAAGCATCTCGTACATCCATTGGGGAATCACATGCGAGCGAGGATGCAGCGGGGGAGGAGCATGGCACAGTTTGCATCGCCCAGACGAGACGGCTGGAGTGAGCTCTGCTGGGGCCTTGCAGGAATGAGTCACGATTCAGAGTCCTCGCAGGGACCAGCGAAAGGGGGCTGTGGCGAGAAAGTCATCGACCTCATTCTTACCGGACAGATAACGCACCGTATCAACGAAGCCCTTCCGCTGCCGCGCCAAGGCTGGGGCATTGAGGCTGAGAACTCTCAGCGTCTCCTCTGCCTGCTGCGCTTCATGCTGGGGCAACCCTGGCGCGGGGATCAATTTCCCGTCCTGCGCCATGAGAGCAAAAAAACGGTTGCATCCGACCCGAGGCTCCACCGGCAACACCTGCCGCTTTTTGTGATGGCCGCAGTGACCAGGCCCATTGCAGCTTTGGGCGAGATTGTCGTACTGGAATGTCAGATGACGGTTCAGCCCTTTCGATTTGATATGCTCTACATGGCCGGCGTCTTCAGCGAGAAGAGCCTCGCAATACACGCAAAGCCCTTCCTGTTCTTGATTGAGCTGCCTCCGGACAATGGGCTTTACCGCTTGGAAATCCTCATCATCCCAGGTGCCATGAGGATGCTGAACATGATATTGCTTTAGCGCTGGCGGCTCGGAGCCGTGCTGTAACTCGATCATGGTTTGCCCGCCTTATCTTTGGATGCCTTGGCGGCAAGGTAGTTGAACAAAGCCTGGTCGGCGGCACTGAACTCAAAGCCGGCTGCGTCAAGACGGTCCTTGAGCTGCTGCGCCTCTTCAGATCCGGCTTGCCCAGCGCGAGCCAACTGTTCATAGGCATAAAGATCGGACATGATGCCGCCAAGATCGGGGCGGGGGTGGGTTCCCATGATCATGGCCAAGGCATCTCCTGACTCATGGGCCAGCGGGCTGAAGGATGGTTCGTTTGCCGTCCACTGACCATCATCGCACGAGAGGACGCGGATATTCTCTTTACGCAAGGTAGTCAACACCTGCGGGCTGTGAGTGGTGACAATGAACTGAGTGCAGGGAAAGGCGCGCATCAGGTCATCCAGCACCCGTTGTTGCCAGGTGGGGTGCAGATGGAGATCGATTTCGTCCACCAGCATGATGGCGGGGGCAAAAAGGGGTGGACTTGCCCACACATCCGAATTGTCAACGGCTTTCGGATGCACATAGTCCATGTTGGCAACGATAATGGACATGATGTTGTCGTAATCCAAATGATCATTGGCCAAGGCGAGACGACGGGCAAAATCCATTGCCAGGGCCAGCATGCTCTGATAGCCCTGACTGATTTGCTCTACTCGTAGCAGCATGCCAGGAGTCGTTTTCGATTCCACCACAAACTGATGTTTGTTGGTGAATTGGGGATTGTGATACTCACCTGTCAAAATAGCGCTAATTGCCCCCCGAACCGCAGCGAGAGCCGGGGATTCTTCAAATTCGTCCGGCTTACNNCCTTTATTGGCCCGCCATTCCGCAGACTCCGCGAGATCAAACCACTTGAGCATTTCCTTGAAGTCGGCGAGCGAATCCAGTGCTCCGACCAAGGCGGATGCGGGATATTCGTAGTTCACCTTCGTATCCCGTAGCCTGCCGGGGACCTCAATCCAGCCCCGACGGGCTCCGTAATAGGCAAAAACCGGCAGCAGTTCTTGCCCTTCACCCTGCATACTGTCAAAAATGCGGGAGGTATAGGCGGCAAGCTCGGCTTGGCCTGTTCTGTTATCCGGCTGTTTGCCTTTTTTGGCAAGCTGAACACGATCCCATTTGATCCCGGAGAGTGTTTCGATCTCTACTTGCGCAGAATCACTCGTCACCCAGGAAGTCTTTCCGGTTCGCCCAGCCCGCGGCACAAGACGTAAATCCGTATCTTTTTTCTTTGGAACGGACAACCGTTGATTGGCTGACGAAAGATGATTCAGGACAGGAACAAGACCAAATGAAATACCGTCAAGAATGGCCGTCTTACCGCCGCCGTTCTCAGCAACCAGAACAGTAAGGCGAGGATGCAACTCAAGGTCGAGTTTATCAAAGCAGCGGAAATTTCTCAGGGTGACTCGCTTTAAACGCATGGAGTGCCTCAATCGCCTTTTAGTGTCTCATAAATAACGAGACTATTCTCAACATTTCCCGCAAACTCAAATTTTCTCCCACCATAACGGGGATCCAGCCATTTACTGTTTTTCAGGCAGGTAGATAGAAGTGTGTTCCCAACACATTGCGGCAGAAACATCCGAATTCTGCCTACTCTTAGGTCGCCCCGACCCCAAATCACCGCTGCACATAGAAGTTTCTGTTGTATTACCAAAATGATAGATACGACGCAATCCCTGAGGAAAATTGATTGGCGCAGACCCTTGCAACTCGGCCAGCAANNCCGCTGTGCAGGGTAAGAGGCATGAGGGTCCGTAAGAGAGGTCTTTCAGGTTGCGTTTTGCATGCGTTACAAGACGCTCCATTCTAGCCATGACGGCACGAAGATACAACCGATAACAATTTCCCGCCCAGCGTCACGCCCGAGGAAAATAATCATTCCGCCCTCCATGCGCCGCGCCGCCCATTGCAACGGCCTGCATAAAAAAGAGCCTTGCGAAAAGGGCGGCCAGGCAAGGTTCACTCTTGCGGGAAGGAGTGAGTCGCAGTAGACTGCTCGGTTCCGTTACCCAGTTCAAACGCGCCAGACAAAGACGAATGCCCATGCAACTCCGACAACAACTTCTCGATGGCCCGCTTGATCTGCTGCCGCTTGACGATGAAACCCTCGCCACCCTTGCGGCGATGCGCTTCGCCACCGTCCGCGAAGCCTTCCGCGCCGCCCTTGCCGGACGCCTGACGGCGCGGCGTGGCGACCAGTTGACCCTCGAAAACCGGATTCTCGCCACAACCTGCGCCCTGCTGGGCCATCCGGTTATCGACCGGGAAGCCATTCTCAACTTCCAGGCCGACCCGTCGCGACAGACCGTTGCCGACGCGGTGGCCGTCATCAACGGCGCGCCTTTCGCCACCTCGGAGCAACTGCTTGCAACCTCCATCCGCGACCTGCTGCTGCCCCTGCCCATGCATCAGGCGGCGGAACAGCTGCCCGCCGCCACCATCGGCGACCTGCTCGCCCTGCCCCTGGCCCGATTGCAAGGCTCGGTCATCGGGGCTCCCAGGCAGTTGGGCGCCTTCATCGTCCATCTCTTTGATTTTCTTTTTCTGGTCAACGAGCAGGCCTCCGGTGCGCCCGCCCCGAATCCAACGGAACCCGGCCGGGAAATGGCCGCGATGCTCATCCTGGCGCCCTGGTTTTCCATGGCCACCCTGCGCGCCGGCCGCAAGCTTCTTGCCGACGACGCCCTCAAGCATCTTCTCATTCAGCGGCGGGCGGCGGGCGGGCTCTTCAACGAGAACAACCGATACGGCCAAACCCTCCTCCGCTTTGCCAAGTCAAACCGCACCCCCTCCGGGTTCGTCATCGACGGGGTCAACTGCCAGTCATGCGGCCGCCACCACGGCGAGCGGTCGCTGTGCCGCCATGCCGCGGCCCTGGCCCTGGCCTTGCTCATCCCGGATCCGCAGACGGGCCGGCAACTGCGCCCCGCCCCTTTTCTCCTTCCCGACTCACCATGGCAACTGGCCGTCGACATCCTCTTTGACCTCTACGGCGCCAACCCGCCCGGCGACCTCGCCATCCGCCGCGACAACCACCGGTGGCAGCTCACCGCCGCCGATGATTTCCGCAGCGTTGCCTGGCAACTGACCGAACAGGGGTTGAAGGAATGCGCGGCCCTCTTCGGGGCGCGGCTGCCCAAGAAAGGGCAACCCAAGCCCACCGGCGCCAACGCCCATCTCCGCAAGCTCTCTGTCAACCTCTCCGCCTTGGCGGCCCCGGCCGGCGACGAGAACGAAACGCCCGTTGCCGACAGTGAGCGGATCGCGGGGTTTTGGGGCTGGCTCGCCACCGCCCTTGCCCTTGCGGAACCGGCGCCACGCTTCCGCCTTGAAGGCCCGGCCGCCAACACCCTGTTCTCCCTCACCGCCCACGATGCGGCCGGCACCGAAATCTTTTCCCTGGCCCTGCCCCGGGCAAGGACCCCGGACGTGCTCGACGGTCTCTGCCGCCTGGGCCTCGCCGCCCCGGCGAAGGAACTCCCGGCCCTTACCCGCGCCACCCTTGACGGCAACGGCGACCTGCGCATCGAATCATGCCTCCGCTGCGCCGACGGCACCGTTATCTCCCGCCAGGAACTGGAACCACACCGCTACGGCCGCTACTATTATCTCGCCGCGCAGGGCTTTATCGCGGTCAGGGAGCAGGACACGATCAACACCATGAGCGAGGCCCCTCTGGATATCACCACCGTTGACGCCGACAACGTGCCGGTTTTTCTCCAGTCCCACCAGCAGGCGCTGCACGCCGAAGAAAATGTCATAGAACCGAACCTGAAGCAGCTGCGCATCCGCAACATGCCGGAAAGCCTCAACATCTCACACAGCCGGATGGACGACGACTGGTGCTACCTGGCCGGCAGTTACGGCTTCGGCGCCGACGGCATCTCGCTTGCGGAACTGCTGCTCGCGCGACGCCAGGGCAAGAAATACGCCACCACCGCCAATAACTGGCTGCACCTCGAAGACTCCCCGCTCTCCTGGCTGCATGATCTGGATGAAGACCGGATCTGGAGCGACGACAAAGGCGCGCCACGGGGGGTGCGCCTCTCCCGGCCGGAGTTGCTGATGCTCTCCTCGCTGATCGGCGAGGTCAAGAACAGCGAGCCGCAACCGGCGGAAGCCGACGCCTTTTCCTCCCTGCTCGACACCACGGCCTGGCAGGACCCGCGCCAGCTGCCGCTGACCCCGAAACATCTGCGCGGATACCAGAAAAACGGGCTGGCCTGGCTCTTCAACCTCTACCAGTACCGGATGGGCGGCATCCTCGCCGACGACATGGGTTTGGGCAAAACCCACCAGGCCCTCGCCCTCATCCAGGCCGTGCAGGCGGATCGACAAGACGGCGGCCGTTTCCTGGTGGTCTGCCCCGCCACCGTGGTCTCCCACTGGGTGAACAAGACCCATGCCTTCTACCCGCAACTGGATTTCCATGTCTATCATGGCGCCCGCCGCGATCTCGCCGAGGCCAAGGGCCACAACCTGATCATCACCACCTACGGCATTGTCCGCCGCGACGCCAAGCTCTTCGCCGGACTGCGCTTCGACATCATCCTCCTTGACGAGGTGCAGCATCTCAAGAACAAAAAAACCGCCATGTACAAGGCGGCGCACCGACTCAACGGCCGGGTGGTCATCGGGCTCACCGGCACCCCGCTTGAGAACTCCACCAACGACCTCAAGGCGATCTTCGATCTCTGCCTGCCCGGCCTGCTCGGCACCGACGCCACCTTCAACAAGCTTTACGCCCAGCCCATCGAGGAGCGCAACGACCAGCAGCAGCGCGACCGGCTGGCGCGCCTGATCCGGCCCTTCCTGCTCCGCCGCGGCAAGCCGCAGGTGCTCACCGAGTTGCCCGACGTCATCGAGGACATCCGCACCTGCGAGCTTTCCGACGACCAGGTCGCCCTCTACCGGGAGATTGTCGAACAGCGGGGCCGCGCCCTGATCTCGGGGCTCGACGACCCCAGCGGCAAGAAACCGGCCTACATGGAGGTGCTGGCGGTGATCAGCTACCTCAAGCAGATCTGCGATCACCCGGCGCTCCTGGCCGGAGCCGACACAAAACGGACCTACCGGAGCGGCAAATGGGATCTGTTTGTCGAACTGCTGGAAGAATGCCTGGCCTCGAACATGAAGGTGGTGGTCTTCAGCCA
>DHYT01000113.1 GCA_002415465.1 Desulfobulbaceae bacterium UBA5123 | reverse complement strand
CCGGTCCGCTCCCGAGGTCGAGCACTCGGGTCCCCGTTTCCAGACGCAGCGCCGCGCCGAGAGTGGCGCGCTTCTCGGGTGTGAACGGGTTATGGATGCGGTGAGCACTTTCGGTGATGTTGAAGATCCGTGGAATGTCCATTTGGGGAAACCTCCCTGTGGTTCAATGAATCATGGCAAAATATTCTCTTATTTCAATGCATTACCATAGTGACATTGCCAAATGTTCGCATCATACAAAAACAAACGGATGCAGGAAAACCCTGAATTCCGGAAGGATTACGACGAGCGCCCTGAAAGCTTCAAGCTGGCATTTCTCTTTGTCCGCGACCAAATACAACACAGTTGGGATTTCAAGCGTAACCCGTTCACCTGCAAGGCATCAGAGGTTCTCACACATAAAACCGGCTACTGCTATGCCAAGAGTCATTTGCTTGCCGCCCTGCTGCGGGCGCGGAAAATCCCGGCCGGCTTCTGTTATCAACGGCTGCGGCTCGACGACAAGGGCACGGCCTTTTGCCTGCATGGGCTGAACGCGGTTTTTCTTGACAAGATCGGCTGGGACCGGATTGACGCGAGAGGCAACAAGGAGGGGGTGGATGCCCAGTTCACCCCGCCCGATGAGAGGGTGGCCCTCCAGGCGACCACCCCCCAGGAACGGGATTTGCCGGAGATCTGGCCTGAGCCGCTGCCGATCGTCGTTGCGGCGCTCCAGCACTACAACACCGTGGCAGAGTTGCACCGCAACCTGCCGGATATCCAGGTGTTGTCTCACGAGAAGGGCTGACGCATCAATCGAGAGGTGAATGCATGGAAAATGTTGTTCCCCTGCCTGACTCGGACCTCCCAGATATCGTCCGTTGCTTCAAACTTCTTAAAGCACTTCCTGGAGACAAATTCAACATCCTCGATCAAATCGAGAACAAAGATAACCTTTTCCACCTGCTTGTCGGAAAGGGTGTCGAGGTAATCCGGACCCAATCCACCAATCCAGCACCGTTTAGTTTCGTATCAGAGGTGGTCTCTCTTGGCACACGAAGAGACGGTTTTTGCGGTCAAAATTCACGATCAAAATTAATCGGCAAAAAGATCGGCAATAAACATTCTTAAGAACTTGTTGTTGCGTTGGCTTGCTATTATTTATATATTTGAAATAAGGTTATTCGTGTATGTGGAAAACCGGAATAAAAACCGGCACAAAAACCGGCAAGAAATCCAGCATAAAAACCGGAATATAAATGAACATAGAAATCGACAGGGAAAGGCTGGGGAAATATGTATAAAAATGTTTCGGCAATGGAACCGCTTTTGCCTAGCGGTTCACCTGAGCTAGAAGATCTCGCCCGTGAGGTCGTTAGCCAGCGGGCTGCTTTGGGTGGGCAGTTACACCCCATTACGCAGCGGTCAATTGTCGAACTTCTGCGTCTGATTAACAGCTATTACTCAAATCTTATCGAGGGGCACAGCACCCATCCGGTCGATATCGAGCGCGCCATGCGCGAAGAGTATTCCGATGACCCCGCAAAGCGTGATCTACAAATGGAGAGCCTTGCGCATATTAAATGCCAACGAGAGATTGAGGCACGCCTACAAGGTAATCCTGCCCTCAATCCGGCTGATCGCAATTTCATTGTCTGGCTTCACCGTAACTTTTATGAGCAAATGCCCCCAGAGTTGCGGCAGGTGAAAAACAAAGATACAGGCGAAGTTTTAGAGGTTATTCCAGGTGAAGTGCGACAACACGAAGCTCAGGTTGCCCTGCATTACGGGCCATTGGCAAAGCATTTGGGAGCATTCCTTGATCGCTTCGCTTCTGCATACGCTCCCGAAAAACATCATGGGGTAATGCCGCTCATTGCTGCCGCCGCCTCGCATCATCGCTTGATGTGGATTCATCCTTTTCTGGACGGTAATGGTCGCGTGGCGCGTCTTTTCACAGACGCTTGCTTTCTGATGCTGCCACTTCGGGGTTATGGCCTCTGGAATGTTAGTCGCGGTTTGGCCCGCCAGAGAACCGATTATATGGCCGCTTTAAGTCAGGCCGACGCCAAGCGTCGCAATGATTACGATGGCCGTGGCAATCTTTCCAATGAAACCTTGGTGGCGTTTTGTCGCTTCTTTCTCTCCACCTGTCTTGACCAGATTGATTTCATGGAAGGGCTGCTTAGGCTTGATGGCTTACTTGAGCGTATCAAGGGCTATGTCTCTATGCGTGAGGCCAAGTTGATTGCGGCTCCAACACCAAGAGATCAACCTTTAAAATCCGAGGCTGCATATATGCTGCAAGAAATATTGTTGCGGGGAGAGGTAGGGCGCGGCGAGGTAATTCGTGTTTCCGGCATGGCAGAACGTACCGGGCGCATGCTGCTAAGCCAATTGCTAGATGAAGGGCTTTTGGTGTCCGACACTCCGAAGGGGGCCGTAAGATTGGGCCTTCCTACCCATGTTGCGGGGCTCTTATTTCCTGATCTCTATCCGGCCTAGATTGCCTAACACTCACAACTTAAGCCTAACACATGGGTATCGGCAAAACCCCTAAGTGTCACAGACCTTCCCACACTGCCATATATCTTGCAGATCGCTCATGTCAGACCCCTTCTTGCAAAATAGTCTTACTTCCTCTGCTCGGCCACTTTGAATATACTAAAGAAACAAGCAACCCTGGCCCCTAAAAAAACGGGGCGACCAGCCGCAGCCGGTCGCCCTGTTTTCCGTTTCCGAATCGCTTACGATTATCTGCCTTTGCGCAGATACCTCGCCATGTCCTTGGCGAAATAGGTGAGAATGATATCCGCGCCGGCGCGGCGGATGGAGAGCAGGGTCTCGGCCATCACCCGCTCCTCGTCGATCCAGCCGTTCATGGCCGCCGCCTTGATCATCGCGTATTCGCCGCTCACATGATAGGCGGCGATGGGCATGTCGAACTCGTCGCGCAAACGGCTGATGATGTCGAGATAGGCCACCGCCGGCTTCACCATCAGGATATCGGCGCCCTCGTCCACGTCCAGGGTCGCCTCCCGCAACGCCTCGCGGGCGTTGGCGGGGTCCATCTGGTAGCTGCGGCGGTCGCCGAAGCTGGGGGCGGAGTTCGCGGCATCGCGGAACGGCCCGTAAAAGGCGGAGCAGTACTTGACCGCGTAGGACATGATCGGCACGTCGTGAAAGTTGTTTTCATCCAGGGCGGCGCGGATCTCCGCCACCCGGCCGTCCATCATGTCGGAAGGGGCGACCATGTCCGCGCCGGCCTCGGCATGGGAGAGCGCGGTCTTGGCCAGCACCTCCAGGGTGGAATCGTTGTCCACCTCCCTGTTCATCAGGATGCCGCAGTGGCCGTGATCGGTGTACTCGCAGAGGCAGACGTCGGTGGTCACCAGCAGCTCCGGGGCCTTGTTCTTCAGCTCCTTGATGGCGCGCTGAACGATGCCGTTCTTGGCGTGCGCGCCGGAGCCAACCGGGTCCTTGCTCTCGGGCAGGCCGAAGAGGATGACGTTCTTGACCCCCAGCTCCATGCACTCCTTGGCCTCCCGGCCCAGTTGATCCACCGAGATCCGGAACACGCCGGGCATGGAGGGAACCTCCTCGCGCACGTTCTTGCCCGGCATCACGAACAGCGGGTAGATAAGATTGGCCGGGGTGATCGAGGTTTCCCTGATCATGGAGCGGAACACTTCGTTCTTGCGCAGGCGGCGGGGACGATATTCGGGGAAGACCATGTTTTTCTCCTAATAAGCTATGGGTAAATGACAGGCGGATTGTCAAGGCCGGCGGCCGCCTTCGGGACGCCGTCATTCCAGGCGGAACTTGCTGCTCACCAGATCGTTGACGAAGCGGGTCGGGGCGTCGATCCCCTCGGCGGTGATGACCACCTCGTCGATCCCCTTCTTTTCACTCAGGAGGCGCAGCCCGTACTCGAAGGTGTTGCCGAGTTCCCGGCAGAAGTCGGCGATGGCCGCGGCGGTCATCGGCTGCCGGGCGAGGATGTGATCGATGGCATCCTCGCTGAAGGAGACCTTGATCCCGCAGCGCCGGGAAAGATCAGCCGCAGATTGCCTGATATCCCGTATCCGGTCAACGAAAATGTCGCAGACGGTGCGCGGTTCCAGGTTATCGGCCTGGCAGCGTTCCGCCATCAGCCGCAGCCGGGCCGGGGTCGCCAGCACCTCGTGCGCCTCCAGATACCCCCCCTGCTGCCGCAGCAGCCGCTCCGCGATCCCGCGCACCTCCTCCTCGGCCAGTTCATGCCAGCGCCGGCAATGCACATCCTGGCACTCGGGGTCGGCGAGCAGGCGCTGCAGCTCGGCCTGCGGATTTTCCACCAGCGCCGGCGTCACCACCAGGCAGTTCACCGTTGTTGACGGCAGCCTCTTCTCGAAGTGGAGCAGCACCTTCTCCATCACGCTGACCAGGCCGCGCGCCCCGGTCTGTTCGCGGGCCGCCTTGGCGGCGATCAGCCGCATGGCCGCCTCCTCGAAGTGGAGCTTGATCCCGTAGGCGATGAAATCCTGCTTCTTGCCCACCACCACCGCGCAGTTGGGGTTCAAGAGGATATCGTAGAGGTCGGCCTCGGTGAGCTGATCGAGCACCGCGATCACCGGCAGCCGGCCGACGAACTCGCTCTCGAAGCCGAACTGGATCAGATCCTCGGCCCGGACCTTCTTCAAAAAACGGGCCGTCTCCTTGGGCGAGGTCACGGTTGATTCAAAGCCGATGGAGCGTTGCTGCTCCCGCTTCTTGACGATCTCGTCAAGCCCGCCAAAGGCGCCGCTCATGATGAAGAGGATGTTGCGGGTGTTGACCACCCGCCGCTGCCGCTTGCCGGTGGTGCGGAAATGCTCGATGGCCTCAAGCTGGGAAACGGGATCGTGGGGCTGCTTCAGCTCCACCTCGGTCTCCTCCATGGGCTTCAGGAAGGCGCGCTGCACGCCGGTGCGCGACACATCCGGGCCGAGCCGCGACTGGCTGGAGGCGATCTTGTCGATCTCGTCCACATAGATGATCCCGTACTGCGCCCGCTCGATATCGCCGTCCGCCTCGCGCAGCAGATCGCGGACCAGATCCTCGACATCGCCGCCCACATAACCGGTTTCGCTGAACTTGGTGGCGTCTCCCTTGATGAACGGCACCCCCAGCCGCTGCGCGATCAGCTTGACCAGGAAGGTCTTGCCGACCCCGGTGGGGCCCATCAGCAGAACGTTGTTCTTGATCCGGCCCACGTCGTGCTGACGTTTTTCAGGGTTTGCCTCGGCGTAGCGGATGCGGTTGAAATGGGTGCAGACCTTGGTGGCGAGAACCGCCTTGGCCTCATCCTGCCGCACCACATACTCATCCAGGTAGGCGACCAGCTCCTCGGGGGTGAGGCTGAAATCAAACGGCTTTTTGGCGGCCGCCTCCTTCTCGGGGGCCGGTTTTTCTTCCTGAAAGGCGACGTTGGGCATGATGCCCGAGGAAACGATCTTGACCCGTTCGCCATACTTCTTGGAGAGGTACTCGGAGAGCTCTTTCTCAAGCTCCTTCTGATCCGGCAGGTTGGTGTGCGGAGGCTCGGTCATCGGCTTGTCCCTTGCATGCGGGTTACGGATACGGCCGATGACGGCTTGCGCCGCCATGTCGACTCACGGCGCGTCCGAATCCTCATCGTCGGTGAAGGATTTGATCTTCTTGTGCAGGTGGCTGCGCTCAAGGCCGACCTGCTCGGCGGTCTGGCTGATGTTGCCGTCGTTTTCCCGCAACCGCCGGAGGAGGAACTCGCGCTCGAACACCCGTTTCGCATCCTTGAAGCTGGCCTCGGCCAGCGAATCGGCAAAATCGTCGCCCGCCCCGGCGGCAGGCCGACCTTCCACCGCCCCCGGCCCCAGCAGCGAGAGCACCATGGCTTCGGATATCTCGGCGCCAGGGGTCATGATCGCCGCCCGTTCCATGAAGTTGCGCAACTCGCGGACGTTGCCGGGCCACGAGTGGCGGGCCAGGGCGGCCAGCGCGGCGTCGCTCAGCCCCTTGGCGCCGAGCCCCTTGCGGGACAACTCGGCGAGAAACTCCCTGGCCAGCAGGGGGATATCCTGCAACCGCTCCCGCAGCGGCGGCACGAAGATCGGCACCACGTTCAGGCGATAAAAGAGATCGGCCCGGAAGTTGCCCGCAGCGATCTCCTGTTCGAGATCCTTGTTGGTGGCGGCCAGCACCCGCACGTTGACCGAATAGGTGCGCGAGCCGCCCACCCGCTCGAACTTCTGCTCCTGGAGGATGCGGAGGATCTTCGCCTGGGTTTTCAGGCTCATGTCGCCGATCTCGTCCAGAAAGAGCATGCCGCCGTCGGCCAGATCGAACTTGCCGCGCTTGCCGGCGGTGGCGCCGGTGAAGGCGCCCTTTTCGTGGCCGAACAGCTCCGACTCGATGAGCTCTTCCGGGATGGCCGCGCAGTTCAGCTCGATCATCGGCCGGTTGCTGCATTTCGAGTGGCGGTGAATGCTCTGCGCCACCAGCTCCTTGCCGGTGCCGTGCTCGCCCCGGATCAGCACCCACGCCTCGGTGGGCGCCACCAGTTCGATCTGCTGGCGGAGGTTGTTGATCGCCTCGGATTCGCCGGTGAGCGAGGGCTTGCGCGCCGTCTGCTGACGCAGGATGAGATTCTCCTTCTCGAGCTGGGCGATCCGCAGGGCATTGTTGATGGAGAGAACGATCTTGTCGTAGGAGGGGGGCTTCTCGATGAAGTCGTAGGCGCCAAGGCGGGTGGCCTGCACCGCGGTTTCGATGTTGCCGTGGCCGGAGATCATGATCACCGGCAGGTGGCCGTGCATCTCCTTGATCCGCTTCAGGGTTTCCATGCCGTCGATCCCCGGCATCCAGATATCGAGCAGG
>DHYT01000048.1 GCA_002415465.1 Desulfobulbaceae bacterium UBA5123 | reverse complement strand
AGGTATCTTTTTAAATAGCTGGCTATTGTACCCAATTCACTTTTTTTTGTAATGGCAAATCGGCATATTTTTTGGAAGCGCGTCCGGGGTGGGTATTAAATTTTTTTATGTATCCGGGGTGGGGGATAAAAATTTTTTATGAAAAGAGCGGTGAGGCGCCGGGTGTCGCGGTGGAAACGGGATGGCACGGGTGTTGCCAGGATGCTGAAGGGGAGGGATTGATTTTTTGATGGCTATTGGGCGGTTTTTATGGGTAAACTCTAATGAAAATCGATGATTATGTTATTTGTGTGATACATTGCGGTCAAGCGAGAGTGCGGGAGTTTGATTATGGACAACGGAGATGCGGCGCGGCGCCATCAATCGTCGGGGTTCACCCTTCTTGAACTGATGATTGTTCTGGTGATCATCGGCATCCTGGCGACGCAGGTGGTCACCGGCTGGAATTCGCCGATATCGAAGCTGAAAACCGCCGCCTTCAACATGCGCACCGATTTCAATCTGGCGCGCGGCGAGGCCGCGAAACGGAACGAGAACGTTGTGGTCGATTTTTTTCGCAAAGGCGACGATGTCGATGGCCTCGGCGTTTTCGCGGCCAATGACGGGTATCGGCTATGTGTCGATGAGAACGGTGATGGTGTCTGCACCAGCGCCGATGTTGCCATCGACGCCGGGGCGCAGCTCAAGGAGGTCGTGTTCCGTGACGAGGTGCGACTCTATGACCGTTTTGTCGCGGCGCCGGATGGCCCAGGCGTAAAGGCGACGGACACGGTTCCGGCGCCCGCGTGGGATGGCATCTGTATCAGTTTTTCAGCCGAGCGGTTTGAGATGCAGCCCGACGGCACGAGCAACAAGGCGGGTTCGGTTTATCTGTATGCCCCGGATATAGAGGAGCTTGCCGCGTTGCCCGCCCCGGATGTCGCTACGCCCGATCCGGCGGATGTGATCCGTGCCGCCCCCATGGCCGTGGTGGTCAGCACGGTCGGTCGGGTCCGCCTGAGCCGCTGGCGGCCGGATCTTGACGCTTGGAGCAGCAAGTAGTCTGGATAATTAGAAAATCAGTTTGACCAGGGAGAAGGAAAAACCCTCGTCCTGACCGGCAACCGAGCAGTCTGATGGTTCCCGTTCGTTCTCTTGGATCTGCCAGCAGTCGTACCAGTTTCCATCCTGGTTGAGATCGCCTTCAGCCTTGGCGGTGTATGTGGTTGTCGCCGCGGGGCCGATGGAATATCGGTAGTAGTTGCCGCTGCCGAAATAATAGATTGGATCTGCGGAACTGAAGCCGTCGAGCATGGTAATGTTGGGAGCATATTGGTCGTTCATCGCATAATAACGTTCCTGGGCGGTCTTGATCTGGAGGAGGGTTTGGGCCGCCTCCGCCTGCCGTGAGCGGCTGATATGGTTGTAGTAGGCGGGGATGGCGACGGCGGCGAGGATGCCGACGATGGCGACGACGATCATCAGTTCGATAAGGGAGAATCCCCTGGCGTTTCGGTGGAGGTTTTGCATGATGGCACCTCTTTTGCACGGTTTTGATTCGGGATGGATGGCTGTATGTTGCTTCGGCAGCCTATTGTAGCAGCCGGGTTCGCTAAAACACCATACCAAAAAATGAGTTGGATGATAACGATGCTTTTATCAAGCAGGCGCAAATGGGGTCAGGCCGGGTATACCCTGGTGGAGTTGATGGTGGCGGTGGCCCTGACCGGGATCGTCACCGTGGCGATCTACAAGAGCTATATCTCCGTTTCCACCGGCTATGATGTGCAGGATCAATTGGTGGAGGTGCAGCAGAACGCCCGGGTGGCCATGGACCGGATGGTGCGGGAGATCCGCATGGCCGGATATGACCCTCTGGAGGCCGGAACCGCTGGGATCGATGCCTCTGCAACCAGTCAGCAGATTGTTTTCAGCCTGTATGATGACGATGCGGGGGCGATGACCTACATCTCGTACAAACTAGGCGTGGATGCCTCGGGGCGGAAAGAATTGCAGCGGCAGGAAGGGGCTTCCGTTGGCGCGGGGACGTGGCAATCGGTGATGCTGAATGTTGATGCCCTTGATTTTGGGTATGTGGCCGTGGATGGGAGTGCCGCAGCCCCTGCGGCGGCCGTGGGTGTTGAGATTGCCATCGTCGTCCGCACCTCCAACGAGGATTACGGCTACACCGATACCCGGACCTATGTAAACCAGGCCGGGACAACCATTCTGGCGCCTGCGGATTACGCGACTGCGAAAAATTTCCGCCGGCGGTTGTTGACCGCCATAATCGCTTGTCGGAACCTGGGGATGTGAGGCAGCGGATGCGCGATTTAACTATGACGGATGAGAAGGGATTCTCCCTGGTCGAGGTTCTTGCCGGGGTAATGATTTTTGCCTTCGGGATGCTTGGGGTGGCGGCCTTGCTGACCGCCACGGTTCGCGACAACTCCTTTTCCTCGGATATGAGCGAGGCCACCTTGTTGGCCGCCAGCCAACTGGATGTTCTTCTGGCGGTGCCGTATGACACGGCCCCGGAGCTCACCGAAGCTGCGGACGCCGACGGGGCGGACGGGATCGGCGGCATCGATGATGTAGGGGCCAAGGCCGACGGGCAGTGGCTTGATCAAGGGAAAAACGGCAAGTTCGATATATACTGGAATGTCGTGGCTGATGCGCCGGTGCCGGACAGCAAAACCATCAACGTGATAGTGCAGTGGGGTGATCGGGACAACGGGGACCGGCGGATTAATTTCAGGGCGATCCGGGGGAGGGATTAACGCCGATGCGGAACCATCTACTTTGCAATCAGCGGGGCTCGGTGATCAACATCGCCCTGTTGATTTTGATACTGCTCACCTTGCTGGGGGTCACCTTTGCCAATCTGAGTTCCACCGATATCAAGATTTCCGGCAACGGCCGCACGCAAAACCTCTCCTTTTACGCCGCCGAGGCGGCGCGGGGCTACGTGGCCGCCAAGCCCGAGCTTTACAACTCAACGAACGTGACCACGACGCAACCGGTGAGCTTCCCGGTGGCGGCGGACGCCGGGGTGATTTCGACCTCCCTGGGGAGCAAGCAGGGTTTCAGCGGGACGGTGCAGTACCTTGGCCACGGGGATCCGCCGCGGGGATCCGGGTACGCCGCCGACAAGTTCCAGGCCCATCGCTACAAGATGGTTTGTGAAGGCGTCGGTCCTTCCAACGCGAAATCCACTGTCGAGGCCGGATTTTACCGGATCGGCTTCTAGTTTTTGTCGGTTTTGTTTTTCAATCAACGGCAAGAGGTGTTGCCATGCTGAAGAAATGTTTTTTCATGGTTGTCCTTGTTCTGCTCGCCGGGCTCCTTTCCCACGATAGCGTAGGCGTTGCCGACGACACCTGTGTCTTTACCGTCAACACCAGCGATGACGCCAAGCCCAATATCGTTTTGCTGCTCGACACCGGCGCCGAGATGGAGCAGGTCAACTGGCATGCGGGTTTCGACAACAATACCGATTACACCCCGGTTGCCGTGGCGGTGAATCAGTTTGATGTGATCGGCGCCCTGCCGGTGTCGGCCTCCGCCGGCTATCTGCGGTTGACCAATGTCGTTAATTCGCATTTGTTCACCAAGAATAAAGCGATTTCGGTGGGAGGCTTATCGATAGCAACGACGATAAATTCGGCTGGTTTTTGGGACGCTGTCGGCAATCAAATGTATTTTAATGCTTTCCCAACGGTTCCGGGGAGAACTTTTGCTGTCGGTCAGACGATCAATAATGAGGGTGGCACCGGAACAATTGCCGCCATCAACATGGGCGGTTACAACGGTTTTTACAACCCCTATGGCTATGCCGTCAATGTCAGCGGCTCCTCGGCCTATCTGGTGAAGATCCTCCCGGATTTGACCCTCGATGCGGTGGGGAACGGGCTCCTGGCCGACGCCGGCACCTTCAACACCTCCACCAAGCTGGCGAGATGGACCATCAACGGGCGGGCCATCACCCTGCCCACCGGTTCCGACGGTGACGGCACCGGCCATCCCGGCAGCAACAACACGGTCATCCATGACAAGGCGGTCAACTTCCGCTATTCGACCAACTATCTGAACTGGCTGTTCTTCGTCCGCCCTGCCGGCACCTACAATGATCTTGAGCGGGAGAGCCGCCTTTATCACGCCAAGATGGCCATGGTCACGGTGATCAAGAAGACCGCCAACCGGGCCAAGTTTGCCATGTACCAGTTTACCGGCGGCAACGGCGCCACCCAGAAGCAGCCGCTGAAGGACGCCCTGGATACCGTGGACGCCGCCGATTGGCAGAACAGCACCCTGGTCAGCGAGTATTGGACCAACATCGACAATATGGACACCAATGCCTATTCGCCGCTGGCCGAGGGGTTGATGACCGTCGGCGGTTATTTTAACAGCCGCAGTTCGCATTTGGATCCGGGTTCGGTCTGCCAGAAGAACTTTGTCATCGTCGTCACCTCCGGCCTTTCCTCCATGGATCGCGGTGATAGCGGCGGCGGCAGCCCCGGCTGCCAGTCGGGGGCCGTGCATCCCGCCTGCCTTGCCGAATACGACGGGGATACCGCTCTGGGCGGGACGGTGACCGTTCTTGATGCCTCCGATACCCCGCCGACCAGCTACGAGCTGGGCAAGATGCGGGTGG
>DHYT01000031.1 GCA_002415465.1 Desulfobulbaceae bacterium UBA5123 | reverse complement strand
CAACGTCTGTCTCGCCTACCTGTCCGTGCCGGTTATCACCTACAGCATCCAGCGGGGCGGCGACTTCATCGATACCATGGTCGGCAGCTCGGTGGGTGAGCCCGCCACCAAGATCAAGACCGTCAAGGAAGAGGATCTCGATCTGAACGTGGCCCCGAAAAACCGGGTCGAGACCGCGCTGCACATCTATTACGACGATCTGCTGCAGCATCTGTTGCAGAGCCTCTCCGAGGTGCTTCACTCCTCCGACAAGATTCCCAAGATCGCCGAGCCGATTCCCATCGTCCTGAGCGGCGGCACGGTGATGCCAAACGGTTTCAAGCAGAAATTCGAGAAAACCCTGGCCAACATCCATCTGCCCATCAAGATTTCAGGCGTTCGTCTCGCCAGCGATCCGTTGAATACCACGGCCAAGGGCGCGATGGTGATGGCGCTTTCCGAGGAGATGTAACGGTCAGATCGGAATAGTTGAGAGATTGGCAACAAGAAAGGCGACGCGGGAAACCGTGTCGCCTTTCTTGTTTTAAGCGGTGATAAAGGGCCTGGGTATCAAGTAAGACTTGCGACCGGGTATGCGCCGCCAATCGGCGTAACCGGTTGGATTGGTCGCGAAGGCTGTCGGCTGCTGAGCCGAAGGCGGGTGGCCCGCTCCTATGAGGGGAGTCGATTCTTGCGGGCGGCGGCAGCCTCTGCGTCACGCCGGTGCGTCTGGTACTGCTCGGGTTTCAGCAGCCGCATCCGTTGCTCGCCGATTTTTTTCCCACGGTGCAGGAATTGTATCTGCCATTCGCCGAGGCGGTTTTGTTCGGGGGTGGGCAGGGTGTACGCCGCCACCACCCGTTGCATGGAGGCGATCTCATAGGTTGTGGCATAGGCTAGGGCGCCATCCGGGGCCAGCCATCTCGCCTCGACGGGGATCTTTTCCGAAGTCGGGATGAAGTTGACCGTGAAGAGGATGCCGAAGGTTGCGCCGGCCTTTGCCGGCATGGCGTTGCCGCCTTCGGCAAACATCTGGTGTTTGAGGAGGTTGGCTTCGACATCGCTGATCACGGCAAAGGTGTTGGTCAGTTCCGATACGTTGGTGAAAGCCGTTTGCACCAGTCCGACCCGTTCGATTTCCATCCCCCAGATCTTGATTTCTTTTAACGCGGTCACCCCCTTGGCGGCGCCGGCGGCGGCGTTTTTTTTCCTTGCCTTCCCTTCCTGCCCATCATTGGCCTGGGCGGTCGCCATCTTTGGCAGGCCCTTGCTGCCGGCAATGTTTTTTGCCCGGTCAAGATTCTTGACGTTTTCCATTGACGCCCCGGTGAAATCGGCCTGATCGAGATTTGCCCGGCTGAAGTTGGTTTCGGTGAGGTTCGCGCCGGTGAGCTTGGCGCCGGAAAGATCGGCGTCACTGAGGTTGGCCCAGCGAAGATCGGCGTCGCTGAGGTTGGCGCGGGCCAGGCTGGCGTTGGTCAGGTCGGCGTTGGTGAGATTGACGTTGCGCAGGTCGGCATGTGAGAGGTTGGCGTTGGTGAGGTTGGCGTTGCGCAGGTCGAAACGGGTCATCTTGGCCCCGTCCAGGATGGTGAAATGAAGATTTTTGAAGGCGAGGCTGCCGGCCGTGGTGAGGTTGATGCCGGTGAGGTTGGCGCCTTTCATGTCGGCGTTGGTCAGATCGGCGTTGGTGAGGTCGGCGCGGGTCAGGTCGGCGTTGTTGAGATAGGCATGGTTGAGGCGGGTTTGGGTAAGATTCGCCTCACGTAAGTCCGCGCCGGTTAGGTTGGCCTTGCTGAGGTCGGCATGCTTGAGATTCGCCTGCTGCAGATAGCAGTTGGTGAGGTTGGTTTCGATGAGGATGGTCTTGCCGGTGAGGTCCGCCTGATGGAGATTGGCGCCCGTCAGGTTGGCGCCGGCCAGGTTGGCGCCGGAAAGTGTCGCCCGGCTCATGGTGGCGTTGGTGCAGTTGCTTTCGGCAAGGTTTGCTTCGGCGAGCTCCGTTTCCTTCATGGTTGTGTCGGTGAGGTTGGCCTGTCGCAGGTCCGCCTCGTTGAGAAGGGCGGCCGACATCTCGGCGCCATGCAGGTTGGCGGCGATCAGGATCGCACCCTCCAGATTGGCGCCGGTCAGTTGGGCCTTGCTGAGATCGCCGCTGCTCAGGTTGGCGCGATTCAGGTTCGCGTTTCGCAGATCACTACCATAGAGGAGCGCCCCGGACATGTCCGCCCTCTCCAGGGAGACGGTACGCAGGTCTGCGCCGGTCAGGACGGCCTGGCGCAACAGCGCCTCGGTGAGGTCGGCCTGGTGCATGATGGTGGTGGCGAGGTTTGTTTTCGCGAGTTTGGCCTGGCGAAGGTCGGCCTGGGTCAGATTGGTTCTGGTCAGGTTAGCGTTGCTGAAGTCGGTGTTCCGGCAGGATGCGGCGCTGCAGTCAGCTTCCGAGAGGATGGCGCCGACCAGGGAGGCGTTGTCCAGTTGCGCCTTGTTGAAGTTTGCCTTGTCGCAGTCGGCGCTGTTGAGATTCGCCTGGGTGAGGTTCGCGTCTTCAAAGACCGATTTTTTCAAATCGGCCTCGGTGAGTTTGGCCTTTTCAAGATTCGCCCCGGAGAGGTCGGCCGAGATGAGGTTGGCGCCAGAGAGATCGGCGCCCGAGAGATCGGCCTTGCTCAGGTTTGCCTTGTGCAGATCGGCGTTGCGAAGCTGGGCGTTGCGGAGATTGACCATCCGCAGGTCAACGGCGTTCAGGTCAAGCCCGCTCAGGTTCCGTCCATGCAGGTCGCGGCTGGTGGCGAGGATGCGCTCGATTTCAACCAGGCGGGCATGGTTTTTGTCTTCCGGGGCAAGGTTGCGGGAAAGTTGCGGGGTAACATATTGAATAGGTTTGGCGGGGGTGAGGAATCTGTTCTTGATTGCCGGGGCAAAATACCCCGCCACGGCAATGAGGAGAAGCATGAATAACCCCAGGCCGATGTTGCGCGCCAGCCCGTGGCTGTTTGTTGTCTGCGGGCGGGCAGGGGCCGATGGCTTGCCGGCGGCGATTTTCTTGATGGCGTTGTTGGTGCGGCATACCGGGCAGGGCGCTGATTTGCCGACGAGATTGACGGGCGTCTGTTTTTTGAAGCCGCAACCGCTGCATAGATAGTAGCCGATGCTTCCGTCTGCTGGCTTGGGCGCCGATCTTTCGCCGCCGATGCGGACGGATTTTTTGCAGCGCGGGCAGGCAACCTCTTTGCCCTGGTGTTTTTCCGGCACCTGGCGTGAAAAGCCGCAATGGGAGCATTTGAACAGCATTCGTTATCCTTTTTCAGCGGGGCGTCGTCCGACCGCGCGATGGTGTTGTGGCATCCTTGCAGTACTCTATCGGTCTTGTGTGAGTTTTTCTTCAGTATTTTTCAACTGTTGTTTTTCATTTGAAGTTGTCGGTGCGGCGCGGTAAAGTAGCTGTCATGTGCGTTGGGGCGTACAGTATGGCCTCTCTGTTTCTATCCTTTTTTGCAACCAAGCATCCGCCGTGCAGAACGTCCGGGGCTGTTCCCGTGCTTTTTAGGGGAACTTGTCTGACAAGAATATATGACTGAAAAGAACGGGAAAGACAGCAAGCTGCCGGATGGAGAGGGCGACGTTCGCAACGAGCCCTTTGATCCCGAGCAGCAGGCAATAAAATACAAGGCCTTCTCGCATATCTTTTCATCAAAGGATGTCGAGAGCGGCCTTAATCAGAAAGCCATCCTCAAGAAGCTCAAGAAAAGCAAAAAGCTTGAGGGGTCGTATGCGGATTATCTGGAAGGGGTGAAGAAGAATCCGGATACAAAAATGGTTTTTCCGTGGGACAGCCCCTACCGGCGTTTCTTCTTTCTCCTGCGGGTCGGGTTGCCGGTGGTTTGCAAGTGGTGGGGATTGGCTTTTGCCGGTCTGTTCCTGCTGAACTACATGCCTGGCCCGACACAGCATATCGTCGAGCTTTTTTTCGCCCGCACCCTCTACGATACCACCCGCGGCATAGATCGCCTGCCGCAAGATCTCGAAACCTACGCCCACTCCGCCAAGATCGTCGATGCCCAGAACGCGGTGATCAAGACCTACGGCACCCGCCAGGTTACCCTGTTGATTCCCGATCGGGCCAAGCGGGTCCTGCTTGCCTGTGAGGATCATTATTTTCTCCCCCATGATCGTAATCCCTGGTACGTCAACGCCTTTCTCATTCATCCCGGGGTGAGCTGGCTCAATCTGGCCGGCGCGGTAAAGGATTCCCTGCGGGGCAATACCCGTGGCGCCAGTACCATCGTGATGCAGAACGCCAAGAAGATCCTCGGCAACCGCGATCGGACCATTGCCAACAAGCTTGAGGAGATCATCGTCGCCTATATGATGGTCTCCCGCTTCGGCAAGGAAAAGAATCTCGATTTCTACATCAACACCGTGCCGGTGGGAGATCGGAAGAGCACANNACGAGCTTACGCCGACGCAGCTGCTGCATGCCAAAAACGCCATCAACAAGGTGAATCTGGCCTTGGCCTTCCTTCATGACCGGGGCGAGATCAGCGACGACGATTATTACAAGTGGCGGCTCTCCGACGAGGAGTCCATCCGGCGCATCGGGTTCCGCAATTTTCAGTCGCCTCTCTACGGCGAGGAGGAATGGGCGGCCTGGAATGTGATCCGCGAGGTATGCTCGCGCGAGTACCGGGTAGGCGAACATACGGTTTCCGGCGCGCAGTTGCTGCTCGACGAACGTGGCGACGTGGTGATCGAAACCGGCGTCAACCTTGATCTGGTTGGGAAGATCAAGGAGGTGGTCAACGGTTTTCTCGACAGCCCGAAGTTCAAGTTGGAACTGCAGGGCCGGAACCGTAACTCCTGGCAGAAGGACATGGCGTCGTACAAGGCGCGGAATATCGAGCCTCCCTATCAGGATTTCGACGGGTTCATGGAGTATCTGTACCGACATATCAACGTCGGCGTGGTGGTCATCAATCAGGATGGCGAGATAGTCGCCTATATCGGCGGCAAGGAGTTCTTCCAGGGCGAAAACGAAGAGGCGGAAAGCGTCGAGAGCGATGAGCCGAAGATCATCATCGATTTGATGAACAAGCAGGCGACCATCACCCCTTCCTCCACGGTCAAGCCGATCATCGCCTACTACACGATGGTTGCCGCCAACGCCGACCTGGAGACCGACTATCTCGACAAGCCGCTTGAATACAAGTATGTCGAATCGGCCGGCCGGGAGGTGTGGCTGCCGCGCAACTGGTTCCCCTACGACGCGAATCATTTCATGGGGCGGAAGTACAGCCTGCTTGAGGCGCAGGTGTTGTCGGTCAATACCATCTTCGCCGGGCTTTACAGCAACCGGGCGGTGCGGAATGCCATGCTGCTCGGCTTGGACAAGATAGGCCTTGAGTATAACAAGGAAGACGCCAAATACTGGCCTTTCGGCATCGGCGCCTCCGATTTGCCGGTACGGCCATGGCTGGGGGTTTATAACGCCTTTCTGGACGGCTATTACCGGCAGCCGGCGTTTGTCAAGCGGATCACCGTTGACGGGGTGCCCGTCTATGAGCGTCAGAGCGACCCCGCCAAGAAGCCGGTGATGCTCTTTGACTCCAAGCAGGAGCGGGAAAACGAGATGTATGCCCTCTATGAGGTGTGTAACCGCGGCACCGGCGCCAGCATGAAAACCGAGTTCAAGTACCACAAGAACCTGGTTTCCGGGAAAACCGGTACCGCCCCCACCGGGCAGTCGGCGCTTTTTGTCAGCCATTTCAACCCCTATCGTGACCGGCAGGCCTATCGCGACAAGAACATGACCATGATCGTGGCCATCAAAACCAATACCGGCGGCGAAAAAAGCGTCGGCACCTCCACCCAGGGGCCGACCATTATCGCCGGCCGTATCTACGATTACCTGTTCCGGAAGGAATTGCAGACGATGATGGACGAGAAGATCGAGGCGGCCAAGCAGAACAACCCCCATTTCCGCGACAACCATCTCTACTGGGCCAACGTCAACAGGTACATGGAGTATCTTCTCAACGAGGATTTTGAAAAGAAGCCGATCTTCAAGAGCATCATCGGCGTCGATGCCTACCGCGAGGTACTTGAGCAGATCCTGAGCCCCAGCAACAAGATCTACACCGGCCGGGATGATCTTTTTGCGCAGCTGGTTCAGTACTATTGTGATCAGGATCGGGTGGTGAGGATGCAAACCCCGGTCACCCGCGAGACCGGGGAGCAGGAGGGCAACCTCGACGAGTAGGGGGGCGGAAATCCTTTTTGCAGCCGCCGAGGGTTTTGCCGGCGGTCGCTGCGGCGGGGCAGGGCTGGCCTGTCGACCGATATTCGGAGGGGCGAGGCGATTATCCGTCTTTACAAACGTGATGGCGCATGTCATATTTTCTGACTGCAAATCGGTTTAACGATAACAGACCGGGGCGGCCGGCAACGGCCTCTGGACATACCAACAGGGTGTACGAATGGTGAAGATAGGAAGGAACGATCCCTGCTCATGCGGCAGCGGTAAAAAATTTAAGAAATGTTGTTATGGCAAGGCCGAGCAGGGCAGGCCTGCGTCAACCGCGCCGGGGCAGCTTTCCCTTACCGGTGAGGTGGCAAAGATTCAGCAGGCCGCCGTGGCTGGCAAGAGCGAGGTGCGCACCATCGGTGTTTTCGTGCTCTTCTCATCCGATGCCGGCGATGCCTGGCTTCTTGAGCTTACCGACATGGACGCGTTGCTGGTGGCGCGGGGCGGCAAGGCCATCGATGTGGAGATTGTCGAGTCGCCGGAAACCCTTGAGATCAACTGGAGCCACCGGTTCGCCGTCAAGGACAAGCAGTTGCATGTAACCGCCTATGCCGACAAGAAGGAAGAGGTGCTTGTCGGCTGTCCTTCCCACAGCATCCGCGCCGCGATCAAGAAGATACGCAAGAAATTCCCGCGGGAACTGCTGGACAGCATCCACCTGGATGCGCCAGCGGCCGCGGCCTCTTCCTCCGACGCAGCCGAGTAGGTGGGGCTCCCCGCGTCGGCTTGCCGGCGCGTCGGCTGATGAAGCATCTGTCGTTGTCAAAAGGATTCCTTCGTTATTCGCCCCTGCTGGCGGTGATGGGAGGAATCTTTTTTTTCTCCCATCAGCCCGGCGGCAGCCTGCCGCTGCCGCCGGTGCCCGGTCTGGACAAGGTGCTGCATGCCTTGGCCTATGCGGTTCTGGCGGCGGCGGCACTGCATGCCTGTCCCGCTCCGGCCGGCCGCCGCGCGGGTCGTTGCCATGGGGTGATGGTGGTGCTCTTCTGTGTGCTGTTTGGCGCAGGCGATGAGATCCACCAGTCCTTCATCCCGGCGCGCACCGCCACTGCCGGCGATTTGCTGGCCGATGCCGCGGGCGCGTTGTTCCTGGTGTTGGCGGCGCGGCGCCGGGAAGATGGTCCTGCCGAATAACTGCAGTGTAAAATCCATACTCTTTTGCTTGCGGAACAACCGCTCCGTCGGGTATTACCTTTTTGCATTGTCCGCCCGACTTGTGGCGGCAATGGATATTTCATCTCAAGACGTAGCAGAAGGTCAGGAGGGTTCGATGCCGATCCAGGAATTTCGCTGTCAGGATTGCAATGCCTTGTTTGAGGAGCTGGTTTCCGACGCCCAGTCGGTGGATGCCGTGGTCTGCAAAAAATGCGGCGGCGGCAGGGTCAAGAAGACGATCTCCGCAGCCAGCTTCAAGATCGCCGGGTCCGGCGGCGCCATCCCGCAGGGCGCCCTCTCCGGCTGTTCCACCAAGTCGGGATTCTCCTGAGCCTGATCCAACGCGGCCCGTGCGGCCGCAACGAATGCCTGCCGCCACCCTTTGTCCGTTTGCCGGGGAAAGGGTGGCATTGTTTCCGGCCTCTGGGTGAGCCACGTTGCCAAAAGGATGGCAAGGCGGAGGGGTTGCTGCCCGCAACCGAAGTGGCGGCGGCACTTGTCGCCAAAAGGATTAGTTGACCTTTGCGACACATTAGCGATATAGTATGAAATTTCGTGTTAATCGGAATTTATGACACAGCTCTAGGGATATAAGATGAATCGTGGCGGCAAGCGTGAACTCATAGGCAACGAAGGGATAGTGATACTTGACACTGTCCGGCGCTTGAACCGACGCAGTGACGTTGATCATCTGTTGAAGCTGGTCCGGAAGACCCATCCCGCCGATCTGGCATGGGTATTCCGCCACCTGAACCCGGTTGAGCGTCAGAATATTTTCGGCATTGTCGCGCAGACGGCCATGGTCGGCGAGTTTTTGAGCGAGCTTGACGAGGCGATCATGCTCGAGTTGGTGGAGGGGTTGCCGCCCCGGTTCATGGTGTCGATCATCAACGACATGGCCTCCGACGACGCCGCCGACCTTCTCGAGGCGCTTCCCGAGGAATTCGCCAACAAGATCCGCGACCTCATGCACAAGGAGGATCGCAAGGAGGTTGACGACCTCCTCCAGTATCATCCCGAGACCGCCGGCGGGCGTATGTCGCCCGATTTCATGGCCCTCGACGAGAACCTGAGCGTCGGCGACGCCATCAAGCGGGTGCAGGAGCGCAGCGAGGAGATGGAGATGGCCTTCTATCTCNNGGCCGGGGTGCTCTCCCTGCGCGAACTGTTGATGCACCCCTCATACCGGCTGCTGAAGAACATCATGAACCCCAAGGTGATCGCCGTCAGCACCGATACCGATCAGAACGAGGTGGCGCATATCGTCTCCCAGTATAATATCCTGGCGGTGCCGGTGGTCAATTCCACCTACAAGCTGGTCGGCATCGTCACCGTCGACGATATCATCGACGTCATCCGCGAGGAGGCCACCGAGGAGTTCCTGCAGATGGCCGGCGCCGGCAAGGACCGAGAGATCCTCCTCAAGCCGACCCTCAAGAATGCCGTTATCCGCGCCCCGTGGCTGTTCGCCACCTGGATCGGCGGGGTCATCAATATCTTTGTCATCAACCATTTTCAGGGCGAGTTGATGAAGGTGCTGGCGCTGGCCTCCTTTATCCCGATTATCGCCGGCATGGGCGGCAACATCGCCACCCAGTCCAGCACCATCGTCGTGCGCGGGATCGCCACCGGTCGCATCAATATGCAGCAGGTGGCCAGGCTGGTGTTCAAGGAGATGCGGGTCGGCTTGCTGCTGGGCGGCATCTATGGGGTATTTCTCGGTCTTTTCGCCCATTTTGAGGCGACCGGTCCCGCCCTTCTCGGGGTGGTGGTCGGCACGGCGATCTTTTTCTCCATGACCCTGGCCGCAACCATCGGCACCCTGGTACCGGTGGTGTTGCGCCGCCTTGATATCGACACCGCGGTCGCCACCGGCCCGTTTGTGACCACCACCATCGATATCATTGGCGTTTTTACCTATTTCATGATTGCAAAATTTTTCCTCAACCTGTAGGCGATGCGGCAATACTATCAGAATCATTCACCCCGGCGGCGTCTCCCCTCCTTTATTGCGCTTGTGGCGATCCTGTTCGGCGTCTGGTGGTTTTTCGGGCGGCCCAAGGGCGTATCGCTTCCCCCCCCGGAACCGCCGCGCGCGATAACCGCCCGTGGTGATCTGGCCAGTGATGAGCGCAACACCATCGAGCTTTTTCGCGCCTCTTCTCCCTCGGTGGTCTACATCACCAACATCGCCCTGCGGCGCAACCTGTTCAACCTCAATGTCGACGAGATCCCCAAGGGGACCGGTTCCGGTTTTGTCTGGGACAAGGAGGGGCGGATCGTCACCAATTTTCATGTCATCGAGGATGCCAACAGCGTCGAGGTGACCCTGGCCGATCATACCACCTGGACGGCCTCGCTGGTCGGGGTGGCGCCCGACAAGGATCTTGCGGTGCTGCAGATCGGCGCTCCGGCCGCGTCGCTCTCGCCGCTTGCCATCGGCGAATCCCATAACCTGCTGGTCGGGCAGAAGGTGTTTGCCATCGGCAACCCCTTCGGC
>DHYT01000099.1 GCA_002415465.1 Desulfobulbaceae bacterium UBA5123 | reverse complement strand
ATCTTTGCCGGCAAAGCGCACCCGGAAGACGAACCGGGCCGGAACCTGATCAAGTCGATCCTCGATTACCAGAAGGAACTCTATCTGCGCAGCAAGGGATTGGCAAAAGTCGTCTTTATCCCTGGCTATGACATGCAGATCGCCAAAATGATGGTGGCCGGCGTACACGCCTGGCTCAACAGCCCCAAACGTCCCCTGGAGGCAAGCGGCACCAGCGGCATGAAGGCGGCCATGAACGGGGTACCCAACATCAGCATCATGGACGGCTGGTGGGTTGAAGGGTATCACGAGGGGCAGACCGGCTGGAAATTCGGGTACGAAGGGCCGGTTGACGGCGACGCCCTGAGCGAATCCCCCGCCCATCTCCTCTATGCCGAGGATTCCGCATCCTTCTACCAGCTTTTCCCGCAAATCATCGACGCGTTCTACGATCCGACGCGCCGGGCGGAGTATATCGACAAATGCATCATGAACATCGCCCTCAATTGTCCAATCTTCAACACCCACCGGATGGCGGCGGAATATCTTGAAAGATACGACATCGTCCTGCCCAAACAGATCAGCGCCCGCATCAAGAAACTTGCGAGCCTCTATCAAAGCGACAAGGAATGGATAGAGAAGTAACCCTCAACCGGCCGCATGTTCCCGGACCTGGGCACAACGCGAACACTCTGGACACCTGAAACCGTATGTGGAAATCCAAGGATGTGTACTACCTCTCCGACAGCACCGGCATTCTGGCCACCAACCTTGGCCAGTCCCTGCTCTGCCAGTTCCCGGAGACAAGCTTTCACGAAGAGACCTTCGCCTTTATCAGAACCATCCCGGAGGCCGAAAAGGTTCTCGCCTATATCCTCAAAAACTCAGCGGCGCGGCGGCCGATCATTTTCAGCACCATCATGACCGAAGAGGTCCTCAAGGTCTTTGACACCCCGGAAGTGGAATTCTTTGACGCCTACCACTTCTTTCTCTCGCGGCTGGAGGAATGCCTGGAAACGAAACCGCTTCGCGTGCCGGGCTATTCACGCCGCACCGACGACGTCAGCATGGCAAAACGGGCGGCGGCGATCAACTTCTGCCTTGAACACGACGACGGCACCAAGATAGAAGAACTGGACGAATCGGACGTAATCCTGCTCGGCGTCTCGCGGGCCGGCAAGACCCCGGTGAGCGTCTATCTCGCCACCCAGCACGGGCTCAAATCCGCCAACTTCCCCCTGACCGTCGAGTACCTCAACCAGTACCGGCTCCCGGAGGGCGTCCGCCGCAACAGCCGCCGCACCGTAGGGCTCACCACCACCCCTGAGCTCCTGCACAGCGTGCGCGAAAAACGTTATCCCGGCAGCAAATACGCCAAGATGTCCACCTGCATCGAGGAGCTTCAGCAGGCGGAACAGATCTTCATGAAACACAATATCCCGGTCATCGACACCCACGGGAAATCCATCGAGGAGATCGCAACCGAGGTCTGCCAGGAGATAGGCCTCTCCAAAAAGCCGACCAACCTCAACAACAACAGCTGAAAACTCAGCAGGCCGACCGGAGCGCGGCAAGCGAAAGCCGCGCCTCCGGACCGAAAACTACCCCGCGGGTTGCCGGCCGCAGCCGGCCGTTCTCAAACCGGGCAAGCCGATATAACTCCCCAAACCGAAACGGCGGCACCCCGCCCCCGAATCCGGCCAGCATTTCGGCGCCCCGGCGGACCGTGTCCACCATCCGAAACGGCAGTTGCGCATGATAGGGATGGCGGGCGACCTCACCGCGATGGCGACTGACCGCATACACCAGCCGCGCCACATCCTCCTCGCCCACCCCCACCAGCAGATTGGCATCCCCGAGCGGATGCCAGAACTCTGTCTCCGCAACCAGGATCTCCCGACCGCAATCCGTTGCATGGCGGACAAGCGCCTCCATGCAGAGCTGATGCGTGCCGATATGCGTGGGATGCGCGTCATCCAGATGCGGCAAGAGGACCAAATCTGGCCGCAGTTCATCCAGTATCCCAACTACTGCCGCAACCTTGCCCCGCCATGCCGCCAGGTCACGATCCCGCTGCGCCGGATTGACCCCGTCAAAGGCAAGCGGCTGCCGGGCGGGTTGCCAGCCCCAGCCCAACGCGCCGCAGGCATCGGCGAATTCCCGCAACCGCGCTTCCTTCCGGGCGGCATCGCTGCCCAGGGTAACGGCCAACGCCGTCACCGGACACCCCTCTTCCCTTGCCAGACGCAGGGCAAGGGCGCCGCACAAGGATTCATCGTCAGGATGCGGCGCGCAGACCAAGACCCCGCCGCCTGCCGCCGCCGGGATATCTCCTGCCTCCGTCGCCGCAAGCCGCAGGCACGGATCATAGGCCGCCGCAACCCGACGCACATAGGCGAGCGCCTCATCCATTGCCGAAACCATCACGCCACCTCCACGACCGCGCCCGCCGCCGTGCCCAGAACCCCATCCGCCAACCGGATATGGCCGATTTTCCGCCAATCCCGGCCCAGCAGCCCGGTGCCGAACGCATCCACCGCCACCGGATCAAAGCCCGCCGCCAACAAGCCGGGCGGCGGATCGCAGGTTGCCCCCCAGAGATGCGCCTCACTCATGCCGACAGTGGCGTCCAGCAGGGTGAAATCAGGGGCCCGATAACGGTTGAGATCAAAGATCGCTTCCTGAATCCGATGATGGAAGGCCGCCTTTTTCCAATGCCCGCCTTGCTGGTAATGCGCGGGCGGGGCAAGCCCCATCATGTTCTTCATGGTCAAGGTAACACCGGCCAAGGAGTGCGCCTTCAGCACCGGCACCGAGAGAAGAAAACTCTCAAAAACAACTGCCGGCAGATACATTTGCGGCCAGCGGGAACAGTGTGGATTGTCGACGGAGACGAGCCTTTCCTGGTTGAGATCAAGCAGCGAAACGCCAAAACGCCGGGCCAGGTCGACATACCCCTGCCCGGCGAAGGCGCGCCAGGTGTCATCCTCCTTTGAACCGCACCCCTCACCGATCACGATCTCGACATCCGGGGCATTCTCCCGCAGATACGCAAGCAGGGCCGCCACCAGCCCGACCGGCGTGGTGATGGGCGGCGGCAGATCCTCCACCAGATTGGGCTTGATCAGTATCCGCTCCTGGCCGCGCAGGGCGGTCGGCAGTCCGGCCGCATCCAGCAGGCCGGGAAGGGCCTGCCGCCACTCCGTGCAGCGCCGCGTCCAAACCGTATTACAGGAAATATGTTCCGTGCCGTTCAATCCGACCCTCCAGGCATCATGCCAAGCCAAATAACAAAAACCATACATGAATCACTTGTCAGGGGCAAGAGAGGGGTTGTTGAGGAAAAATGACGGGGGAATGGGCAAGGGATTGCCCCATCCGGAAGCAGACGGCATCGGTTGGCCCGCGCCCCTTGCCGGAAGGCGAGGCGCGGGAAATCCCGTGAAAAGGGTTACAACAAGGGGGCCAGGGAGGTTTGCAGATGAACGACCAGTTCCTTGGCGGCAACCAATTGCCGATCACCCTTGGCCGCCTCCTCGATTTTTTTAACCACGCCGGCCAGTTCATCGAGCCCCATGGTCAACAGCACCCCCTTCAGGCTGTGCAGGGTCCGGCGGTAAGCCTCCATGTCGCCGGCCATGTCGGCCTGGCTGATATTGGCGAGATAGGTTCCGATACTCTGGGAAAAGGAGATGACAAGTTGCTCCACCTTGTCACCAGGCAGGGAATAATTTTTTTCAAAGTGCGCGCGGAGGATATCGAGGTCGATCACCTCGAACCCACCGGGAGGGATCACCTCCGGCTTCGTTTCACCCTGAAGGAATACACCGCTTTGTTGAGTACTCATAACCCTCCCGATGGCTCTGAACACATCCTCAACCCTGAAAGGCTTGGTGACATAGTCATCCATTCCCGCGTCAAGACAACGATTTCGGTCTCCGGCCATCGCGTGCGCGGTCATCGCCACGATGGGCAGATAGGTCCCCTTGATTGTATCACGCAAGTCAAAAAGCAGCTGCCTGTACTCGGCGCCGAGGCTGTTCGGAGGCAGCCCGGCTTCACATCGCCTGATCAGGCTGGTCGCGGTCAGGCCATCCATCTCCGGCATCTGCACATCCATCAGGATCANNCCGGCATCTGCACATCCATCAACACCAGATCCACCCGCTGACGACACAGAAACGTCAGGGCCTCAACCCCGGTGGCGGCGGTATGCACGCAATGTCCGTCCTTCTCAAGCACCGCGGCCGCCACCTGCCGGTTGGCGTCGTTATCCTCTACCAACAGGAAGGTCAAGGGCTTCACCGAGGCCGGCGCCCGCCCGGCCACCGCGCCTGCCGGCGCCAAGTCATCACCGCCGCCGTCACTCCGTCCCCGCAAGAGGTCATGGACAAGGCGCGACAACTCTGCAAGGATAATCGGCTTGATCAGGCAACAACAATAACAGTTCCTATCAAATTTAATACTTTTACGAGAATGTGCATTTGTCAATAAGATTATTTTCGCAGGCGGACCGGATGGCATGGCAGCCAGCTGGTCGAGCAGCTGTTCGCCGCTCATTTCGGGCAACTGCTCGTCGACGACAAGAATCCTCTCCAGAAAGCCTGGGGCGCCGGCATGCTTCTCCAACACCTCGCGGCCGCCGGCCGCCTCGGTGACCGCAAGCCCCAGGGAGCGCAGCGCCTCGGTCAGGATATCCCTGCCGATGAGATTGTCGGCAACAACCAACGCCTCCACCTGCGCACCGTCGTCAGTCAACAACTTTGGCGCTGTCGCCGCCGCGATTTCCCCGGACTCAAAGGCGACGTTGATCCAGAACGTACTGCCACGGCCAGGCTCGCTCTCGACCTTGATGTCGCCGCCCATCAAGGCGCAAAGCTTCTCGGAAATCGCCAGGCCGAGCCCGGTGCCGCCATACATCCGCGAAACCGAATCGTCACCCTGACTGAACCGCATGAAAATCTTCGATCTCTGTTCGGTGCTGATGCCGATGCCGGTATCGACGATGCGCAGGCGAACCCGCGTTTCAAATTGATCCCGCACCGCCTCACACGCCTCCAACAGGACGTACCCTTTCTTGGTGAACTTAACGGCATTCCCGACCAGATTCATCAATATCTGCCGCAAACGTACGGCATCGCCGACCAGGCTGACCGGAAAATCGGGCGGAACACGGCACAGCAATTCAAGCCCCTTGGCCTGGGCCACGGTTGCCAGGGTCCGGCCGACGCCGTCCATCACGGCGCGCAGATCAAACGGTTCATGCTCCAGCACAATCTGCGCCGCCTCGATCTTCGACAAATCGAGGATGTCATTCAACAGGCCGAGCAGGGAATGCGCCGACTCCTTGACCGTGGTCAGATACCGACGCTGCGCGGGATCGAGGTTTGTCTCCAGGGTAAGCTCGGTCATCCCGAGGACCGCGTTCATCGGCGTGCGAATCTCATGGCTCATGTTGGCCAGAAAACGGCTCTTGGCCTGATTCGCCTCATCGGCCTCCTCCTTGGCGCGGGCAAGGGCCGCCTCCACCCGTTTCCGCACGATTTCCGCCGAGGTCCGCTGAGAAAAGATCCTGAATATTTCGTGGATATGGTCAATCTCGGCCAGCGGTTGCCGGTCAAGGGCGCAGAGAATGCCGACTGGAAAGCCTTGCTCATCGTACAGGCAGATGCCGACATAGGATTCTATCCCCCATTCGGCGAGGGCCTTGTCCTCGGGGAAAAGATTGGCGACGTTCTGCGGGTAGAGGCAGAAACCCTCTCCGGCAGCCTTTTCACAGGGGGCGCCTGCCAGATCGTAATCGATGGGTTTATCCAACCGCCCGTCATTCCAGAACGCCAGGCCATTCACCCGGCCCGGACATCCTCGGTCGATCTCACCGACCAGGGCGAATCTCGTCCCCAAACATTTCGCCAACTGTTCGACCAGGGTTGAAAAGAAATCGCTGCTGGTAACGGCGGCGGTTGCAGTCAGGAGGCGATGCATCGCCTCCTCGCCCTGCCGCCGCTGAATGGCGATGGCGAGAAGCATCGCCAGTTGCCGGCACGCCTCCACATCCCGCTCGACATACTCACGGTCACTGTTGGCAAGGGCGATTATCCCCATCAACTTATCGGCGATTATCGCCGGCACCGCCAGAAAACGCTCAACAGGCACATGCCCCGCCGGCACCCCGGAGGATCGCTCGTCCGCGTAAGGGGAATTGGTAAATATCGGCCGCCGATTTTTAAGCACCCACCCCCAGAGCCCAACAAACTCATGAAAAACAATATTTTTACCGGGGACCTGGCACTCATCCCATATATCACGGGTCATGGTCGGGCAGACCAGGCTGCCGGTCTGGGGGTCGATATAGCCGACAAACCCATACCTGCTGCCGGTCAGTTCGCGGGCCTGCGCAACAACCAGACTCGCCATCTCGTCGAGATCCATCTTGGCCAGGAGGGCGCTGGAAAGCTTGGCGATGGCGCCATCGACATCGGCACGCCACCGCAACAGCCGCTCTTGCTCCCGACGGCTTGTGATATCCTTGAAATCCTCGATAATGCCGAGCAAATTCCCCCGCGAGTCAAGATAGGGAATCGCCGTGAGCAGGCACGGCACCTTGCCGCCATCGGGCCGGACCTTGTTCACCTCGATCGCGATCTGCCTTTCCCCGCGCAGCACCCTCAACAACGGGCATTCAGGGGTGTGGCAGTAAGGCCCGGAAAACACCTCGTAACATTTTTGCCCAAGTGCGGCCGCGCGGCTCGTCCCGCTCATTGCCAGCAGGGTATCGTTGACCCGCAACACATTGAATTCACGATCGACGACCCGCATCCCGTCGGCGGCGGTATTGAAGATCTGATCCAGCTCCAGATTGGTTTCGAGCAGTTCACGGCGGGTGCGCCCGGAGACGCCGACGGTTTGCCCATAAATACCAGCCAGCGCCATCAAGAGAACAAACCCGCCGACGAACAGAAAGGGATAGAGGATGCGACCATGCGCCAGCACACAGCCGTTCACCCTGCTTTCATGGCCGAAAAACCCGATCAACGCGATCTGGGCGCAGACGATGACGGCGAGGCAGACGATGAGCCAAGGGCCCTTGCAATTAATTTTCAACAGAGTACCAATCAGAAATTCGTGGAGAACGGTCTCGACCACCCGGTAGATTATCCAAACAAGCAGACTGCACTATGACAGGGAATCGAACCGGACGGAAACAGGTAATTATACCTAATTAGACATAGGTATAATTACCTAACACAACTGGCGCGAGGACCTCATTCAGGAGATATAGCCCTTTTCCAGTGCATATTTGATCACGTCGGCGGTAGATTTCAAATCCAATTTTTTCATGAAATTGGCGCGATGGTGTTCAACGGTACGGATGCTGATAAAGAGCAGGTCCGCTATCTCCTTGCTGGTCTTCCCCTCGGCTACCAGCTTCAACACCTGTCGCTCGCGGGTGGTGGCCGATTCGGACGGCGGCTTGCCGCTGCTTCTGCAGGTGCGGATGATATCCGCGGTAAATTCGGAGGAGAGGAAGGAGGAGATATAAACCGCTCCCTTGCGAACCTGCTCGATGGCGGTCAACAATTCCCGATCGGTGTCATCCTTGAGGAGATAGCTGTCGGCGCCGGCGGCGACGGCATGATACACATACTCGGTGCTCTTGTGCATGGTCAGAATAATCACCTTCACCGCCGGGCAGATCTTGCGTGCCTCGCTGATCGCTTCCAGGCCGCGCAATTTCGGCATGGAGATATCGAGAATGATCATGTCGGGAGCCTTTTTCTTGAGGATCTCCAGAAGCTCAAGGCCGTCTCCGGCCTCCCCGACCACCTCGAACGCGGCATGATCCTCCAGGATCTTGCGGATGCCATGACGAATCATCGCATGATCATCCGCCAGCACTATCCGATACCCGCCCATGGTTCCCTCCCGTTATAAAATGGCCCCGCCGCCCCTGCCTCACCCAGCCTCAACATCAACCGCCGCAAACCGGTATCGTCAGGGATATGGAGGTACCATGACCGGGCTCGCTGACGATGTCAAGCACACCGCCCAGCATCCGCATCCTTTCGGACATGGCGGTCAGCCCAAGCCCGCGCTCGGCCGCTTTTTTCTGCGCCACCGACACAGGGTCAAAGCCGCATCCGTCATCCCGGATCAGAAACCGGATCTCCCGCTCCTGCCTGCGGATGGTCACCTCCAGATGCCGGGCATGGGCGTGCTTGGCGATGTTGGTAAGAGCCTCCTGCACGATCCGGTAGACGATGCGTTCCGCGCTCGGCTCCAGCAGATGGCCGATATCGTCCATGGTTACCGCCACATCGATGTCGTGCAGTTCCGAAAACTTGTCGAGCATCCGGCGTATCGCGGCCCGCAAGCCGAGATCGTCAAGAACCACCGGGCTCAGGTCGCGAGACAACCGCCGGACATTTTCGATAATCTGGTTGATATAGTCACATATCTCCTCGCACTCACCCACGTCCTCGGGCCGCTCAACGGCGAAACGACGCTGCATCGCCCGGATCTGCATCTTCAGGGCGGCCAGCGCCTGCCCAAGTTCGTCATGCAACTCGTTGGCGATCCGTCGCCGTTCCGTTTCCTGCACCACAAAAAGGCTTGCTGAAAGATGCCGCAATTTCTCCTCGGAGTCCAGCAACGCCTTTTCGATGGTTTTGCGTTCGGTGATGTCACGCCCGATCACCAGGAGCCCCTTGCGGCTCCGGTCGTCATGGAAAAGCGGCACCTTGATGACGTCGTAGATGAACGGCGCCCCTTCCATCCGCGGAATAATCTCATCGCAACGCGACACCCTGCCGAGCCGCCAGGCCTCCTCGTCACTCTTGACACAGGCCTGAAACGCCGGTTTATAAAAACTCTTATACTCCGCAAGCTCCGCGTCACTCTTGTGCTGGTAGGCGATCTTTTCAAGCCCGAAAAGTCGCAGCCCGAACTCATTGGCCAGCAGCCAGCGGCCCGCGCCGTCCTTGAAACAGACAAAATCAGGCATCGCGCTGATCAGCGTGCGCAGAAGCGCCTCATTTTCACGCAAGGCCTGTTCGGCCCGCTTTCTTTCCTGGATATCACGGAAGATGGCGATATTCTGCTGGCGGCCATGCAACATGATCGGCGCCACCGACACCTCCACCGGATACGCACCGGCGCCGGAATCAACCTGAACCTCGACGATGGCGGCATCATCCCCCCTCTCGTCGCCCCACCGCCACAGCGTCTCGCAACGGTTTCGATCCTCGCCGCCGGGTGTCACCGGCATCAGGATATCGCACAACTTCGCCCCCATCAGCTCGTTTCCAGGCTTTCCGAACATCCGCTCCGCCGCCTTGTTCCAGTAGGAAATCAACCCCTGCTTGTCGGCCAGGACAATGGCGTCCCGCGCCGACTCGGTCATGGTCCGGAACATCTCCTCGCTGTCGGCAAGAGCGCGGGCGATGGATAATCTTTTGGACTCAACCCGCAGCAGCGCCGCCACCAGCATCACGACAAGCAGCACCCAGCCGGCAAAGATCACCCGGAACACCGACAGGGAATAACGGACATGGGCCGAACCGATATCCTTCATGATCCCCTCGACCTGCAGCGCGCTGTGGGAAAAAAACTGAAATTTGCTGTCGAAACGTATTCTCTGTTCGACGGCCGTCTTTCTTGATGTCGCGCCCTCCATCTCGGCGACAATTTTTTGCAGATCCAGCAAGGTCTCGCCTATTAAGCCGATCCCCGCCAGCAAATCCCGCTGTTGCCCGTCCTTCTCGTTCAGACACCAGTCGTCCTGCAACCGCTGCTTCAGGTCGGCGACCGCGCGCGTCGCCTCGCCGAGCAGATGCCCCACCAGCTTTGGATCGCAGTCCAGCTGATCGTCGAGCGAATGGTGGGAATGTGCAACCTGACGGTCGATTTCATAGATGACCTCAAGCAGGTGATCGAACTGATGATAGTGCGAATTCAGGTGATTAAGCCACCAGAAGCCGCCACCGGAAAGAACTCCGAGCAGCAGGACGGTTGCCGGCAGCCAGGAGATGAGCCAGCCGCACTCCTGTTTCGGCCAAGAAAAAGATTGCATACAAAATCCTGAAATTTGTTGTCTTACGGGTTGCCGTGGCATCCCCCCAAGCCAAATCATAGCCTGTTTTCATGAACTGTGCTATGGTAGGCGCCGAATCCATTCAGCAAACACGGGAACACCAATGCTTACCATCAACGATCTCAATATTCAATTCGGCGACAAACACCTGTTCAAACAGGTCAACGCCCGCCTGGACGGCCAGGAACGCATCGGCCTGGTGGGGGTCAACGGCACCGGCAAATCCACCCTGATCAAGATCATGGTCGGGCGCATCGAAACCGACCCAGGGGTGGTAACCCGCGCCAAGCGCACCACCATCGGCTACCTGCCCCAAGAGGTGGACTCCTTCCCGCCCGGCCGCACCCTG